>CAZDGB010000036.1:0-31769 GCA_964504645.1 uncultured Planctomycetaceae bacterium
GCCGATCTTCGTGCCAATCATGATGCAACGCGCGATGATCAGCGAGTGATAGGTGTCGAGCATCGCACGGGGAACGTATCCGAGTCGATTGAACAGCCAGTCGAGCAATCCTTCTGGCACGGGTCCCACGCGCATGTTGCAGTCTCCCAGTGAAAGTCGCCATGAATCCGTTGTCGATTGACGAACTCGCGAGGCAGTCGAAGCTCGTTCGTCAGAAGCTGTCTTAAAGGTGTCGCCGTCCCGAAAGTTTGTGGAGCGGATCGCGATGGCATTGGTCGGCAACGCTCTAGATTCAAGAAATCTCCGCTCCGATCAGCTGCGTGTTCATCGGTGGAGTGGTTTCGGCACGACAAGCGATTCGCAAATGATTCGGCATAGTTCTTCACGCGAATCCCGGAGAAAGAAGTGATCGCCGGGGAGCGTCCGATATTGAAACGGGCCCGTTGTAACGCTGTTCCAGGCGATCACTTCGTCGGCGGTCCAGAGATCACGAGTGCCGGCAATGGCGGACACGGGACAGCGGAGCGCCCCTACTTCCGGGGGTTCGTAGGTGTCGACCATTTCCAGATCGGCACGCACAATCGGCAGATAGATCTTCATTATCTCCGGCGATTGCAACAACACCGCGGGAAGAGCGCCGTATCGGCGCTGTAGTTCCGCGAGAAATGCCTCCTGCGGCCACTCATAAAATGACGGCCTGGAGTCTTTGCGATGCGGAGCCGGACGCGCCAGCACGAACAAATGGCTTGGCGGCCGAATGGACGTTCCGTCGGCAGATAAGCGGATCGCCAGGTCATAGGCCAAGAGGGCCCCGAGACTGTATCCCAGTAACGCATAGGTCCGGTCGAGTCGCGGCTTGAGAACTGGCGCTAGCTGCGCCGTGACATCGTGGATCCGTCGAGCTAACGGATCGCGGATTCGCTCTTCCCGGCCTGGCAATTGGACGGCGGTGAGTTCCACATCCGGAACCAGGTTCTCGCACCACGAATTGAACAGAGATGCGCCTCCACCGGCGTACGGGAAACAGAATAGTCGGAAGCGGGCTGCCGGCTGCGGACGAAAAGTGACTAGCCAGCCATCGGCGGAGCGTTGCACGCTTGTTCCGGAAGACTTGAGTCGTGGAGTCATGAATTTTTGTTACCGTCCGCAGCCAATCGTCACCCTTGCCGACGTTTGGGAGCACAAACTTCATTGCACGGTCAGCAGCATTCCCGCGTAGGTGAAGCGAGCGCTTTCGGGGACCGCGCACAAAATGCGGTTTCCCGGTTTCAACTTGCCCGATTTGGCTAGCTCGTCGAGCATGATAAAAATGGACGCCGAGCCGGTATTCCCTTTGTAAGCCAGATTGGTGAACCAGCGATTGAGCGGGATTTCAAAGCCGCTGTTGGCCATCGAGTCGTATAACGGCTGTTTGAAGATCATCGACGAGAGATGCGGCAGAAAGAAATCGATCTCCTCGGCCCGCAGATCGGGATGGCGCTCGCGCATCCAGGCGAGCGCCTGCGCCGATTGGGGCACGATGTATTTCATCAGCGCATTGACGTCCTGAGACAGGTTGAAATATCCCTGCTTAAGAACTTCATCCAGCCCCAATTGCTCATGCCGCCAACCGCGCAGACCGCCGTCGGCCGTCTTCACGCCCCCGGCGTACATACATGTCTCGCAGGCGTGGGAATAGGAGATCACGTCGAGCCATTCAATCTTCAGCGAGAGCCCGTCGTCGCGCGGCCGATTCGACACCAGCACCGCGCCGGCGCCGTCGGACAGCATGAACCGCAAGAATTCCTGGTCGAAGTTGATGTAGGGATTGGAAACGTCAGCCTGCGCCATTTGCGGTTCGAACTGTCGTCCCCGCAGCGACGCGGAAGCCAGTTCCGAGCCGGTGGCGACGGCCTGCGAGCACCAATCCAACGCCACATTCATATAGGCGTATTTGAGCGCGGTCATGCCGGAGCAGCACACCCCCGCCGTTGAAATCGCTTCGCAGGGGTGCGATGCCAACAACCCCAACACCATGTTGGCGTGGTTGGGAATCATCTGGTCGGGAGACGACGTTCCACAGGCAATCAACTGGACCTCGGTCAGAGGGAGCCCGGCTGATTCACACAAACGCCGGATGCAGAGCGTCGCCAGTTCCGCGTTGCTATGCGTGAGCTGTTGCGTTTCCGGATTCACGGCGTAGTAGCGCCACTTGATGCCGTTGCGGCCAAGAATCAGTTCCTTCACGTTCGAAGGACGCTGGCTGATGAGCCCGAGAACCTGCTCGATCCGATCATTGGGCACCGGCTTGTGAGGCAGATAACTCTCCACGGCAGTGATATAAGCGGACATAGAAATTACCTCTCTTGCAGTGACAGCAGCGTCAACGCCGGCGTGGCCGTTGCTTCGCGTTGAACGGAACCGTTCGGCAGCAGGTCGCGCAGACGCAGAGGCGAGTCCGCACGCAGCAAACGGACTAGACGAAGCGGAGGCCGCGGTATTTGTCCAATCATCAACGCCGTTGCTCCATTCACGTGAGCGACTCCATCATCAATTGAATCATCGGATTCAGCCAGCTCTCTCGCTGGTCGAGGTACGACTCATGGTCTCCGACGACGAGATACTGCTCAAAGTTCGCGCTGGTGCAGTCCTTCCAAACAGCCAAATCGTCTGCGGAGACGAATCGGTCGTTGACTCCGCCGCAGGCAATAATCGGATAATCCACCGCCGGCCGCGCCGCCGATTCAAAACTTGCGCCTGAAGGGACCGATTCCCAGAACGTCGACAAACCCTGTTGGCGGAGCGAGTCTGATCGAGACCGGTTCAATTGCGGGGCCCACAGAGCGCCGACTCCCAAAAAGAGAGGCGTCAGGTTGTACCTCGAAGCGATGAGCCGGGCCGATTCGTACGCGAGCAACGAACCGTCGCCGTGACCAAAGAATGCGAACGGTCGATCGAGGTGTTCCACCAACGCCTCCGAGAAGCTTTCGATCAAATCCGAAAACTCGACGATCGGCGGGTCCGCCTGGCGCTCTTCCCGGCCCGGCAACTGCACTCCGCAGAGCTCGATTTGTTCGGGAAGACTCTCCGGCCACGTATCGAACAGAGACGCTCCGCGGCTGAAGCTGGGAAAACAAAAGAATCGCACAGCAGCCGACGGATTCGGCCGCGCGATCTTCAGCCATCGGCAGTCGCGCGCCAAAGCGGGCGAGGTCGAAAACCCATCCGACAACAGAGGCGCACCAGCCGCCCGATCTGGCTGCGCTCCTTCGCCCGATTTCTCATCCAGCCGCCGGTTGAGCTCGGCGGCGAATTGGTCGATGGTGGCAAAGTGAAACAGTGATTGCTCTGAGAGCATCACTCCCAGCCCGTTCTGAATCCGGTAAACAATTTCCAGCCCCATTAAGGAGTCCATCCCGAGCTCGAGAAACGTCTTGTCGGCGCTGGGCAGGCCTTTGGATTCACGCTTCAGGATGCTGGCCAGTTCTTCCTGAAGAAAGCGGACGACTAGCGGCTGGCGCTCGTCGCCGACGGCGGCATGAACGCGCCGCGCCGTCTCCGCCGCCGCGGCCGATGCAGCAAACCGCGCCGTGGTTTTCGGCGGCTGATTTGCCATGCCGGACACCGGCGCGGTCCGCACGACACGACGCAATCTCAGAGCACTGATGGCGGCCAGCAGTCGACCATCCTCGGCGAAGATGCGGTAGTCCGCGAGGCGATGGCCGTCGTTGGTTGGCTCCGTGCGCACGCACACTTGGCACCACACATGGTCGGGCAGCCGTTCCCAGAGTGTGAGGCGTTCCATCGCGATGGGAAGGAACGCGCCGTCGAGTTCGGCGCTGGCGGCGAGCGATTGCAGACAGCCGTCCAGAACGACCGGATGCAGTGCGTACGGGCAAGCAGGGTCGCGCAACTCGCCCGGCAATTCGATCTCTGCAAGCACCTCATTCGAGCCGCGCCATACCGATTTCAAAGCTTTGAACAACGGACCATACTCCAGGCCGACCGATTTGAACGATTGGTAGAGCCTGGCCACGTCGACTGGTTCCGAGCACGATTTTCGCAACTCTTCCAGAGAAACCTCGGTCAGCGCCGTGGTCGCGGCGCACCGCAGGACGGCGGAGACGTGATGATTCCAGACCGGATCGGATTCTGAGGGAGAGTCTTGAAGCGAAAAAATCCGGACGCGATACGATCCTGCTTCGTCGAGCGGTTGCAGAATTGTTTGCAGGGTCTGCAGGGCGGCGGCCGGCAAAGGCAGAGCCCGATCGATCGACAGGTCGGCGAGTTCCCAGCGAACGTCTTCTTTAGGAAATACCTGCTGAACCGCGGCCAGCGCCGTTTCCAAGTAGGCTGTGGCGGGCGCCAGAGCGATGCCGCCGAAGCGATGATCCGCCAGGTAAAGCGGCTGCCGCGGCCCAATCTCAGCCGTGAATTGAATTTCCTCGGCGGCGCTGCGGAGTCGATCGCCGAGCAAGGGATGTCCCGTCCGCTTCAACGACAGCCGCGGAACGTGATTCTCCACCGGCGCATGGAACCAACATCGCTCGCGTTGAAATTCGTACGTCGGCAAACGGCAGCGCCGTGCGTTTTGTCCTGCGGCTACCTTGGCCCAGAGGATCGGCGCTCCGCGAAGATACAAATCCGAGAGCATTTCAAGCAACGTGTTCCACGACAGCGAATCCGATCGCCGACTTGGCAGCCAAGCGACCGCGTTATTCTCCGTCGACAGACCTCGATGGCTGAACAGGCTCGGACTGGGTCGGCAACTCATCTCCAGCAGAGTGCTCGCGCCTGCATCGATCAGCGACTTGATTCCCTCGGACATCCGCGGCAATTGTCGCAACCGACGAACCCAGTAGTCGGTCCCAGGAATCTCGCCGCCGACGCGTTTCCCAGTCGCTGTGCTCAGCAGCGGCAACTTGGGCGGCGCATAAACGATCTGGTGAGCTACATCGCGGAATTCGGAGAGTGCCGCATCCGAAAGCGGCAACGGAATCACATCATCCGCGATCGCCGGTTCGGTGCGCCAGCCGCACTGAACGAAGCGCTCTGCGACTCGAGGGAACCAAGCCTGCGAAACTGAAACGAGGACTTGTTCCGTCGAATTAACTGCCGCGATGGCGGCCTCGCCGCCAATGGAGCGGACTGTTTCGGCCACTTGAGACTCCGCAGCGTAAACCGCAAGCAAGCCAAACTTCGCTCGATGCTGTTCGTCTACGCGATAGCGAGCCGCTGTCAATTTCATGCCGTCCGTCACGGTGAATACACCGGCAATGCTCGCCGCTGCGTATTCGCCGATCCCTTGGCCCAGTAGGAACGCAGGTTCGATTCCCCACGACTGCCACAAACGGGCCAAGGCGTATTCGAACGCGAAGGTCGCGAGCCAGCGGCAACCGTCAGCCGCAGCGTGAGAACGGCCCGTGGGCGGCGATAACAGAGTTTCGCAGGAGATGTCTCCAAACTCGTTGGCTGCCACCACGCATTCATCGAACGCAGCCCGAAACGCCGGCTGCGAGCGATAGAGTTCCGTCGTCTGCCCGACGTTGTTTTCCGTGTGCGAAGGGAAGAGAAACGCGATCTTTGGCGGCCCTTTCGTCGCTTTCCCCACAGCGATTCCGGCGCCCGCTGCTCCGCATCCATAGTCAAGGAGCAGTTTCGCCAGGGCGGCGGTGGAATCGGCGGTGGCCGTCAATCGATCGGAGAAATGACTGCGTCCGGCGTTCAACGTCAGCGCGATGTCGGACAGCGACAATTCCGGATGCGCCCTCAGGTACTCGCCCATCCTCTTAGCCATGGACTTCAAGCCGGTTTCGGTTTTCGCGGAAAGCGTAATCAGCTCATTTCGCACGCCGGCCACAATCTCGGTCCCGACGGCTGCCGTGCGGCGCGGTGCAGCCTCGAGGATCACATGGGCATTGGTGCCGCTGAAGCCGAACGAACTGACTCCCCCCCACCGGCTGCGAGAAGCGGGCCAGGATTGCCGTTGAGCAACGACTCTGGCGGGAATCCGGGACCAATCGATATGCGGGCTGGGGGTGTGGAAGTGAAGGTGAGCCGGAAGTTCACCGTGCTGGAGCATCAGCGCCATTTTGATCACCGACGCCACACCCGCGGACCCTTCCAGATGTCCGATATTCGTTTTCACCGACCCGACGTAGAGCGGATCGTTCGGCGTGCGCACCGGCCCGAACACGGCTCCGAGCGCGCCCATTTCGATGGGGTCGCCCAGAGAAGTTCCCGTGCCGTGCGCTTCGACGTACGTGATCTCCGCGGCGGAAACTTGCGCGTCGGCCAAGGCGCGCCGAATGACATCCTGCTGAGCGGGACCATTCGGTACGGTCAGGCCGCTGCTCGGGCCGTCCTGGTTCACGGCCGAACCGCGGATCACGGCGATAATGGGGTCATCCTGCGCCAGCGCCTCGGACAAACGTTTGAGAAGCAAGACGCCTATGCCTTCCCCGCGGACGTAGCCGTTGGCGGTCCCGTCAAACGCCTTGCAACGGCCATCTGGCGCCAGCATGCGCGACTTCGAGAAGATGGCGCTAGTGACGGGGGCCAACAAAAGATTGGCGCCGCCGGCGAGCGCTAAGCTGCATTCCCGCCGCCGCAAACTTTGACAGGCGAGGTGCAGCGCCACCAGCGATGAGGAACAGGCGGTATCGATGATCATGCTGGGGCCTTGCAGCCCGAGCAGATACGAGAGCCGGCCGGCGGCGGCGCCAAGCGAATTCCCGGTGCCATGATAGGCCTCGATGTCGCCGCGGGCCTCGTTGATCAGCAGCGCGTAATCCTGATTGCAGACACCCAAAAAAACACCGGTCGAACTTTGGTACAGACTCGACGGAGCGATTCCGGCTCCCTCGATCGCCTCCCAGCTGGTTTCCAGCAGCAAGCGATGTTGCGGATCGATGCTGGCTGCTTCACGCGGAGAAATGCCGAAAAACTCGGGGTCGAACAGGTCGACGTCGTCGATGAAGGCGCCGTGCTTGGTCGAGATCTTTCGCGGCGCTTCGGGATCCGGATCGTAGTGTTCCGCGTTGTCCCACCGGGAAAGGGGAACCTCGGTCACGGCGTCGACGCCGTTCCGCAGAAGGTTCCAGAAACTATCGGTATCGCTTACTTGACCGGGAAAGCGGCAGCCGATGCCGATAATTGCAATCGGATCGCGCGGTCCGGCCTCCAGCGTTTTAATCCGGGTCCGCGCACGTTCAAGCGCCAGATAAGCTTGCTTGAGCGGCGACAGCTTGGGAGCGGACTCCGTGGCAACAGGGGTCGACATCGATCACTCCAATTCCTGCGGCTGCGCAACTCGGCGATCTCCTCAGCCACAGCGCTGGATGAGATCACCGGTTGACACTAGCCGAGGAGATCTCCAAAATCCGACAGGATCAGCGCGGAAACGTCTTCGTCCGACAGGTTCTCCAGTTTTCGCAGTTGCTCCGCTTCGACCGCATCGAGCGAGTCGCCAATGGTGGTTTCCGCGGAGGGGATGGTGGGAGCCTGCCCCGGCGGCGGAGCGTTCGACCTTGCCGCAGACTCGATTTGCTCGCGCAAATAGCGTGCGAGCGCTTCGACCGTCGGAAAGTCGAATGCCAATGTTGTCGGCAACTGCACTCCGAGCATTCGTTGCAGCGAGTTCTGCAGTTCCACTGCGGTGAGCGAATCCATCCCCAGATCAAACAAGCGATCGCGTGGTTGAATCCAGTCCGAATTCTCCGCCCCCAGCACCGTCGCGATGCGGTTCCGCACGTAATTCAGCATCAGTTCCCCGCGCTCCGAAGCGACCGCTGCGTGGAACTCCGCCACGAATGAGGACTCTGCCTCGGTGCCAGTTCCCTCCATCAATTCCCGGAAAATCGGTGCGCCATCCGACAACGGGAGAAATTTGGCCCAATCGACCGGCAGCACGATCACCTGCGGCGAATTGCCTCGCAGAATGCGTTCGAACAATTCGAGCCCAATCTTGACGTCGATCAGTCCCCAACCCGATTCCTGCATGCGGTCTCGATCTCGCTGACTCAACCGGGCAACCATGCCCGCCCCGCCCCAAGGTCCCCAATTGATGCTGACCGCGGGCAATCCTTCGCTGCGGCGCCGCCAGGCGAGACCATCCAAAATTGCATTTGCCGCCGCATAATTCGCTTGCCCCCTCGATCCGATGATCGCTGCGGCCGACGAAAAATTGACAAACCAATCGAGGGGGAGCGACTTGGTCAAGTTGTGCAAATGCCACGCGCCGATGGCTTTCGGACCGAGTACCGTCTCGAACCGGCGCCAGGACTGTTGGCCGATGAGCCCGTCGTCCAAAACTCCTGCTGCATGGAAGATTCCCCTTAAGGGAGCAACTTCTTGAGCCGCATCGATCAAACGACGCGCATCAGACGCGTTGGCAACGTCTGCCTGCACCACGGAAATCCGCGCTCCGGCGACCCGCAGTTTCGCAAGGGCGGCCTCCTGCTCCGGCGTCTCGACCCCGCGGCGACCAGAGAGAACGAGATGTCGGGCGCCGAGTTCGACCAACCGTTCCGCAAGCGACAGTCCCAAACCTCCCAAGCCGCCCGTGATGAGATAGCTAGCATTGTGGCGCATAAGCGGGCGGTCGTCCGCAAGCCGCGAATCCAGAGCAAGCACGATTTTCCCGCGGTGCTTGGCCTGCTGCATCTCTCGGAAAGCGGAAACAACGTCATCCATCGGATAAACCGGGCCGGGCAAGGAAGTCAACGTTCGATTGACGAAATCGGGCATCAACCCGTTCAGAAGACTCTGCATCAACCCCGGCTCGGCTTGTTCCACATCGTTCAGATCGAAGGCCCAGTAACGGACATCGGGCCGATGATCCGACATTTGTTCGGGCGACCAAATACCGATCTTGCCGATCTCCACAAACCGGCCCTGTGGCGCCAAGCAATCGACGCTCGCTGCGATATAGTCGCCGTTGAGACTGTTCAGTACGATGTCGACGCCTTGGCCGCCCGTCGCCCGCATGATTTCCCGATGGAAGTCGGTGGAGCGGGAGTCTAAGAGATGCTCAATCCCCTGGCTGCGGAGAAAATCCCACTTTCCGCGGCTGGCGGTGGCGAAAATGATCGCCCCGGCGCGCCGGGCGATTTGCACGGCAGCTTGTCCGACTCCGCCGGCTGCCGCGTGGATCAGCACCTTTTCGCCTGGCTTGATCCGTGCCAGGCAATCGAGAGCGTAAGTCGCCGTCAGGAAAGCTAGCGGAATGGAAGCTGCGGCGACGGCAGACAATTCCCGCGGCTTGTGGATGAGCTGCCGGGCGCGGCAGACGATGTGCGTTCGCAGCGTCCCCGAGTGGACTCCGAAGACTTCATCTCCCACGGTCAGATCCGTCACCGCCGCTCCCAAAGCCGTCACTCGCCCCGCGAACTCGAACCCGAACGGCGCTTGGTCCGCCGACGTGATGCCAAGCGGAAATTCGTATTCCTGCAACATGCCAAGCGCTCGCAGCACATCACGAAAATTGAGTCCGGAAGCCTCGACGGCCACTTCAATTTCGTCCGGTCCGGGAAGCGTGCGCTCGATGGGCTCGAGACGGAATCGGTCGAGCCCGCCATACTCGGAGAGCTTCAGGCGATACGGCTCGTTGGGGATCGCTAACCGGCCGAGCTTGACCGATTGCTGAATCAGACGCAGCGCCCATCGGCCGCCGTTTCGATAAGCGACTTGGTCTTCTGCGTCGGCGCCAACGATCTCGTCGAACAACTGCTGCGCCGCGTGAATTTCCTCGTCCGCTGGATCGAGGTCAATTCTCCGGCAATTCAAGTCGGGGTGTTCGGCGGCGATCGTACGGCCCATGGCCCAAAGGGAACCGCCGGCCAAATCGACGGCTTCTTGGCCAGTCACCGCCTGTCCGCCGCGCGTCGCCAGCCACAAACGAGGCCGCCGCTCCGTCGCGAGCAGCACTTGCACCAGATGCAATGCGTCGCCGAGACAAGCGTGCAGAGACGCCATCTGGTCTTCGTCGGACGTCGGCGCTACCAGTCCCCGGAGAAAGACGACTCCTTCCCAAGGCTTCCGGTGATCGAGAGCGTCTTTCAGTAACTGCGCTATGTCCGCCGGATCGCCGGGAGGGAGCTCGTAGAGGTCTGTCTTCACAGGTCGATACCTGCTGCCCGGCTGGATTAGTACGCAGCGCGCGCCGGATGCCTGCAACTGTCTCGAGAGCAAAAGTCCGACATCGCTCTCATCGGCAAAAACGAGCCAACTTCCCATCAGAGTTGCCAAAGCCGGCACTCCCTGGAGCGGCTGTGGGCGCCAAACGCATTCGTAGAGCCAATCGGCCCGGGTATCCGGCGGTTGGACGGAGGGAGCCGTCGGCGAATTGCCGAGACGACTGCCGACGCGCTTCAATTGAAGGCCTTGCAGTTCCACCGTGACCCTCCCGGCAGCGTCCAACAGCTTAATGTCGGCCAGCAGCACGGGGGAATCGACGGCGTCGGGCTCGCGCAGCCGCGCATGGCAAATGGCTTCGCGGGAGGGACGCTGATAAAACCGGAGAGCCTCAAGACCGACCGGAACGTACGCGCCTGTGATCTGGTCCGTTGCCGCCGCAAGCGATTGCAGCGCCGCATCGAGCAACGCGGGGTGCAGCAAATAATCTTCGATCCCATCGAGGAGGGCTTCCGGAAGCTGCAACTCGCCGAGGGCTTCTCCACTTCCGCCGCGGAGGCCGACGAGTCCCTGAAAACAAGGACCGTATTGCAGGCCAATGTTCGAGAGGCCGGCGTAAAACGTGGGAATGTCGATCTCTCGCGCACATCGCTTGCGGATCATTTCCAGATTGAGCAAGACGGGTTGAATCTGCGCGGCTGGCCGCAAGCGGGCGGTCGCATGCAACACCCAAGACGGATGGCCCTCAGCGTTCTTCGAGCGACTGAAGTATCGAAATCGGCGGTCTTCGGGCGACCCATCCAAGATGACTTGAATCGCCGTTCGGCGCCCCTCCGACAGCGATAGCTTCTCGACCAATTCCAAGTCTTCCACCTGAGCTATCCCCGGCGTTGACAAGTGGCAACTGGCGAAGAGCGCCGCCTCCATGAAGCCGGCTCCGGGGAAAAGAACGCTATTGAAGACGCGGTGATCCGTCAAATAGGCCGGGGACTCGGGCGACAATTCCGCTTGAAACGCAAGCTGCTCGCCCGCGAGCGGCAATGGAGCGCCGAGCAGCGGATGAACGGAGGCCGGTTTATCCGCTCGTGCCGATCCATTGACCGCAACGGTGGTTAGTGAGTCATCGGCCCCTTTAGGATGAGCGCCGTTAAGCGCCGCTGTGCGGACCGGCAGTTTTGCGGACGACGGCGAACTGATGGCATCCGGCGTGAGCCACTCGGGCCAGTGCCTCATCCGCTGAAATGGATAGGTAGGACCCGCGATACGCCGCCGCTCATAGTCGCGGTCAAAGCCGCGCCAATCGATATGGGCGCCGCGCACGTAGAGTTGGCAGAACGCCGCGAGTATCGTTTCCCAGTCGGATACCGCCGGCTTGAGGCTGCAGAGCGGGACAGGCGCCGTGTCGCCCAGACATTGCTTCACCATCCCGAGGAGCGTCGGTTGTGGACCGATCTCCAACAGGACATCGCACGGCGACTTCGCCAATTCGTCAACGCTTCGCGAAAATTGAACGGTGCTCCGCAAATGTCGGCTCCAGTATTCAGGAGTCCGCAATTCGCCAGTGGTCGATTGGTCCGTGACGCGAAGGCCCGTCACGTTGTTGATGACGGGAATCACAGGAGGAGCGAAGGCAAACTGCGCGGAGAGGGCGTGAAATTCCGGCAGGATCGGCTCCATCAGCGAGGAATGGAACGCGTGAGAGACGACCAGCCGTTTGTGCGGCAGATTCGCCGCTGCCAACTCGCCGGCCAATGAATCGAGGGCGGAAATCGGTCCCGAAAGGACCACTTGTCGCGGTCCGTTGACCGCGGCGAAAGAGACTTGAGGCTGCCGCTCGACGAATGGGCGGATCTGGTCTTCGTGCGCCATGACAGCGAGCATCCCGCCTCCTGGAGGCAGCGATTGAATGAGCCGGGCGCGATTCGCGATGAATTTCAGCCCGTCTTCCAGCGAGAAGATGCCGGCGGCGCAGGCGGCGGCATATTCCCCCACGCTGTGACCCAGCACCAGCGCCGGAGTCACGCCCCACGACCGCCACAACTCGCAGAGCGCGTATTCCAAAGCGAATAGCGCGGGCTGCGTGTAGCCCGTTTGGTCCAAGAGGCCGTTCCGCGTCTCGGCGAACATCACCGACAACAGCGATTCCGGCAGGAGCGGACGCAGAACGGCGTCGCAACGCTCCAGAGCTCGACGAAACGTCGGCTGCGTGTCGAACAATAGCCGGCCCATGCCGACATACTGCGAACCCTGCCCGGTAAACAGAAATGCGATTTGCGGCGGATCCCCGGCGCAACCGACGTGGATGTGAGGATCGCGTTGCCCAGCGAGGTAACGTTCGAGGAGGTTCTTCAAACCCGCGCCATCGATGCCCACGGTCGCCAGCCGATAGGTGAAGTGAGCTCGGCCGCACGCGGCCGTGTGGCAGAGGTTTGCGACTTCGTCTTCCCGAGCATTCGCCAATCGCGCGACGTAGGATTCCGCCAAGGCTCGGAGTGCATTTTCGGATTTCGCCGACAGCGCCAGCACAAGCGGACGTTCCGGACGATCGGCCCGCGGAATTTCACCATGACTCGGCGGCTCCTGGAGCACCACATTCGCATTCGTGCCGCTGAAGCCGAACGCGCTAACCGCGGCCAGGCGCTGCCGCGTGCTCCGCGGCCAAGGCTGTGGCTCGAGGGGAAGGGAAATGGGGAGCCGGCTCCAATCGACATTGGGATTCGGTTGTTGGAAATGGAGCTGTCGCGGGATCTGCTCGTGGCGCATCGCCAGGATGACCTTGATCAGGCCCGCGACGCCCGAGGCGGTCTCTAGATGCCCAAGATTGGCCTTCACAGACGACACGGTGAGCGCGGCGCCGCTCCGCCCGCCGTAGACGCCGCCGATGGCTCCCAATTCGATTGGATCTCCTAACGCGGTGCCGGTTCCATGGGCTTCGAGATAGTCGATGTCGTCCGCACTGACGCCAGCTGCGCGCAGCGCCTGCCGCAAGACGGCTTCCTGAGCGGGACCGCTGGGAACGGTCAGTCCGGCGCTGCGGCCGTCCTGGTTTACGGCCGTTCCGCGGATAACGGCCAGGATTCGATCGCCGTCGGCTTGAGCCCGGGAAAGCGGCTTCAGCAGGAGCACTCCCACCCCCTCGCCACGGGCATAGCCGTTCGCGGAGGCGTCGAAGGATTTACACCGGCCATCCGGCGAGAGCATACGCGCCTTCGAGAAATTGATGCAAATCTCCGGCGCCAAAATGAGATTCACACCCGCGGCAACCGCGAACTCGCATTCCCCGTGACGGAGGCTTTGGCAGGCGAGATGCAAGGCGACCAAAGACGACGAGCAGGCGGTGTCCACCGAGATCGCCGGACCATGCAATCCGAACGTGTACGACAATCGTCCGGCCGCGGTGCTGTGGGTCGTGCCCGTGCCCAAGTAGGCATCGATGGTCTCACGATGCCCGGCCAATTGGACGAGAAAATCGCTGCCAGCGATACCGACAAAGACCCCGCCCTGCAATCGGCCAAGCCCATCGATCGGGATGCCTGCGTCTTCGAACGCCTCATACGCGGCTTCCAACAGCAACCGTTGCTGCGGATCGAGCGTCTTTGCCTCGCGGGGAGCGATTCCGAAAAACGCCGCGTCGAATTGATCTACCGGCTGCTTGAGAAACCCACCCTTACGGCACGTCATTTTGCCGGGGGCCTCTGGATCAGGATCGGTCAGCCGATCGGCATCCCAACGATGGGCAGGAACGTCGCTGATGCCGTCGCCGCCGCGCTGAAGAAATTCCCAATACGCTTCCGTTCCCGGGTCGCATCCGGGGAAGCGGCAACTCATGCCAATCACGGCGATTCCCTCGTCCCATGCGACCGAGTCGGAAGCGGATACGAGAGTATTTGTGTCGATATCCAGTGAGTTCGAATTGCCCGTCGGCGCTTTGTGAATCGGCAATGTAGTCGTCATGAGAAACTCGCTGAGCCGATCAAGAGTGGGATGATCGAATGGGAGCGTGGCGGCGATTGTGCAGCCCAGACTTTCCTGGAGCTGGTTGGCGAACTCCACCGACGTCAGAGAGTCCATTCCCAAATCAAAGAAACTTTCGTGTTCTGCGAGATGCTGGCTTTGGTCTAGACCCAGCACGCCGTTCAATAGGCCGCGCAGCCGCGCTTGCAATATTCGCGGCCGGTCCGCAGGCGGCGTGGACTCCCACGTGGCAAGAAATGTGGAACCGCTCTGGGCGGCGGTCTGCTTCGCGCCGTCGAGCTTTTCCGTTAACGGGTGGCGTCCCACGGCAGCCGCGTACCGAGGCCAATTGATATCGAGTACAGCTGCTTGAGCCGGACTATCGTCGCGGGCGGATTCTGCAATGAGTTCTCCCAGCAGAGCCAAGCCGGTTGAGGGGGTGATCCCTGTAATCCCCATCGCCGCCAAGCGTTCCCGCTCGCGGCTGCCCAATCGGGCCCCCAAGCCAGAGCCGTTCCACAAGTCCCAATTGATCGACAGCGCCGGTAATCCTGCTTGACGTCGGGAGGCGCACAGCGCGTCGACGACAGCATTCGCCGCGGCATAGTTCGCCTGCCCCGATGAACCCAGCACCGATACGGCGGACGAGAAACAGATAAAGTGCTTCAACGCGAGTTGGCTCGTTTGCTCGTGCAGGTGGAATGCGCCTGCCACTTTCGGCGCCAGGACAGTCGCAAAACGCGGCCAGGATTGATTCCGCAAAACTCCATCGTCCAGCACGGCTGCGGCGTGAATTACGCCGACCAGCGGCGGCATGTCGGAGCGAACGGCTGCCAGCACGCGGGCGACATCGCGCGCCTCGGAAACATCTGCCGCGAAGCACTGGACCGAACACCCTCTCTGCTCCAAATCGGCAAGCAATTCGAGTTGTTCTGCCGTTTCCGGCAGGCGCCGGCCGACAATCGCCAGCGATTGGACGCCCTTCTCAACCAACCAGCGGCAGACGGTCAGGCCGAGTCCACCAAGGCCGCCCGTCACCAGATACGTGCCGGTTCCGAGTTCCAACCGCGCCGGAGCGCCTGGCTCCATGTCGATGACGACTTTGCCGACATGTTTTGCCTGCGACATCCAGCGAAAGGCTTCTGCGCACTTCGCGAGCGGAAAGGACTTGATCGGGAGCGGAGAGAATTCACTGCCGTTAAAGCGTTTCAGCAAACCGTCCAGTCTCGACGCCATAAAACCCGCCGTCGCTCGCTCTTCCTCGCCGAGATCAAAGGCGTGATACACGACGTCCGGACGAACATTCGCGACTTGCTGCGCCGACCAAACGCCGATCTTTCCAATTTCGACGAACGTCCCCCCCGCACGGAGAGATTTCAGTCCGGCTGCGATGAACTCTCCATTGAGGCTATTGAGTACAACGTCGACTCCGGCGCCCTGTGTCGCGCGCAGGACTTCGTCGGCGAACTCCGTATTGCGAGAGTTCGTTACCCACTGAACTCCCAGCGCGCGCAGAGCGTCCCATTTAGCAGGGCTGGCGGTGGCGTAGACTTCCGCCCCAATATTCAGAGCCATTTGCACGGCAGCCAGTCCCACGCCCCCGGCCGCGGCATGAATCAACACCTTCTGACCGCTGCGCAGACCCGCCAATTGCTCGAGCGCATGGTGAGCGGTGACGAACGCCAGCGGGATCGATGCTGCTTCGACGAAGCTAAGTTGAGGCGGTTTTCGAACAACCTGGCTGGCGTTGACCGTGATGTGGGATGCCAGCGTTCCTGCCGTCATGACGACGACCTCATCGCCGACGGAGAAATCAGGCACTCCCGCTCCGGCCGCCGTGATGATGCCTGCCGCTTCAAAACCGAAGGGGCAGTCGGCTGCCGCTGCAATACCCAGCGACTGCTCATAGTTCTGTAGCATTCCCAAACCGCGGAGGACGTCTCGGAAGTTGAGTCCGCTCGCGCGAATCTCGACTTCGACTTGGCCCGGTTCCAGAGAACGCCGGGAAACTGGCGCCGCCTGAAATCGCTCGAAGACGCCATAGGTGGGCAGCTGCAAGCGATACGGTTGCTGAGGGATGAGGAGCTTTTCGCTGTCGGTTGCGCGAGTCAACCGGCAGACATGGCGTGTGCCCGCCCGATAGGCGACCTGGTTTTCTTCATCGGCGGCTTGGATTTCTCGCCACACGCATTCGGCGCATTCTTCGGCGTCGGCATTCTCTAGGTCGATGCAACGGCAACGGAACTCGGAGTGCTCGAGCCGGAGAGTCCGCCCGAACCCCCAGAGCGCCGCCTGAGCGGCGTCGAGAGCAGACTCTCTGCCCGCTACCAATTGCGCTTGCTGGGTGACCAAAATGACGCGGGGCGACGCCCCCTCGCGCGCCAAGTGCTGCGCAAGGGCTGCCGCCGATCCGCAGATCCGAGCCTGATTAACAGAGATCTCTTCCTTGCCAAAAGTTTCATGCCGGCGCTCTGAGGAGCTCAGCGCCCAGAGATGGACGACGCCGGTCCATTGCTCGGCGGGAAGTTGCACTCCGCGCAAAAAACCCGACAATGCATCGGGATTTTTGCCGGGAAAGACAAGACGACTCTCGGCGCGATTGTCGGACGCCTCGCCCCAATCGACACAAACGCAACGGTGACCGGCGCGGCGCAGCCGTTCTGCAAGTCGGGCGCCGATGCCGGCCTTGTCATTCAGAATCAGCCAGGCGCCGGGGGCCTCGGCGCGGGACTCGTCCGCGGCGAGCGGTTTCAACGGCCATTCAATGCGATATTTGAGCGACTTTGGCTCGGAGGGACGCGATCCTCCAACGAGTTCTCGCGGCACTTCGCGGAACCGTACATTTTTCATCTCGGCCAAAATTCGTCCGTCATCGTCGAAGAAGCGAATGCCAGCCGTGATGTCGCGGCCCGCTTCGACCTCGGAGTCGACCAGACGGGCGTGACACCAAGCCTGTGTCCCGAGAGCGGCGAAGATCGTGAATTGTTCAACGCCCACCGGCAAATATTCGCCGGCGCGGGGAATGACGGACGCCACGGCTTGCAACGCAGCATCCAAGAGTACGGGATGAGTGCCATAATCGGCAGCGTTTGCGAGCAGCGAGTCCGGCAGCCGAATCTGGGCCAATGCTTCCCGATCGCCGCAATACAACTGTTGCAATGAATGGAAACGGGGCCCGAATTGCAGACCGGTTTGCTCGAAACGAGCGTAGTGCAGATCGAGGTCCACGCTTTGGGAACAAGTCGCCTGCAGGGCGGCGCGGTCCGCCAAAATCGGAGAACGCTCTTCCACAGCGCTAACAAAGTCGACTGTCGCATGGGTCTGCCAGTCCGATTCGCCTTCGGGTCGCGAAAAGACACGGCACGACCATCCTGCTTCGTTCGGCGACAAGATTGTCTGGACGGTAACGGCTGGATTGGAGACGTCCGTCTCTGGAAAAGAGGGCAACTTCAGCGCGCGTTCGATCGACAGATTGCGCACTTGGCAGGCAGTCGGACGCGCCGCCGCCGTTGCGGACGCTGCTGTGATCGCCATTTCCAGATAGCCGGTCGCCGGCATGATCGGTTGACCGTAAATGCGGTGGTCGTTCCAGAGGCCGTCGGTGAGCGGCGTCACATGACGCTCGAAAATTTGCTCTGAGCCGGCAGACTCCAATCTCGCTCCCAACAACGGATGTCCGCCGGTGCGCACGTCGACCGCGCGGGACGGTTTCACCGCGAATTTGGGCCGTTCTGTTTCGGCGTTCAACCAACATCGCGTTCGTTGGAACGGATAAGTCGGCAATGGCCGACGTGGCCGGGGACGGTTTGACTCCAGCTCGGGCCAGTCAATTGCGATGCCGTGCACATAGGCATCTGCAATACCGCGCGCGAGGGTGTCAAAGTCGTCGATTTGGGTGGCAGCGGGATCATCAGCGAGACACGCGCCGATGGGAATGCCCGGCGGAACATCGGGGCTTGCTCCGAGAGATCCCAACACCACAGCGAACGTCACTCCTTGAGAACGGAAGGACTCCGCGGCACTAGCTGGCGTGTGTTGGGCCGAGCGGCTCAGCCAATAATCCGCCGTGCCGACTTCCGGTCCGGCGATGCGGTCGACAACCTCCGACGCCATCGGCAGGCAAGGTCGATGAAATTCTACGTCCGCTACCACCGATTGATAGATTGCTGGTTGTTGGCTCTGCCGTGCACGGTTCGCAGCGAGCACCAACCGTAGGGCGTCGTTCAATGAGAGCACACCGGCTGTCACGGCGGCGGAGTAAAATCCGATCCCGCGCCCGGCAACCAGCGCGGGCGAAACGCCCCAAGACTTCCACATCTGCGCGAGGCAGAATTGATGGATGAAGGTTACCAATTGGGCTGCGGATGAAGTGAGCAGCCGATCCCATTCGGATCCGGAACGCTGGTTTAGTACGGGGACGATTTCGGCGGCGAATTCTCCGCACAACCGGCAACACTCGTCCCAGGCCTTGCGGAACGCTGGGTTGCTCGCGTAATAGCGATCTGTGCCGCGGAGCACGGGATCGTGTTTTTCCGGAAACCACCAGGCGACTTTCGGTTCCGGCAGGCTTTCTCCGGCGAACAGACGGGAATCCGCCGCCTCGGAGTCCTGAATGTATCGCTCCAGGGCGCGTCGCGCGTCGTCGGTGGTTACAGCGACGACGGCCATACGCTGTGAAAAATGAGAGCGTCCCGCGGCCGCGGAATAGGCCCAGCCGGCCAGCGATTTTCCCGGATCGGACGCAAGCAAACGTTCGTACGAACGAGCAGATTCCAGCAGCGCGCCCTTCGTCTTCGCCGAAATCGGCAAGACGTGAATTGGCCAAGTTGGACTGCCGTCCGAGTCTGTGACGGGTGGGTTCGGCGGCCCTTCGAGCACCACATGCACGTTGGTGCCGCTGAAGCCGAATGCGCTAATCCCCGCGATGCGGCGCTCGCGGCCGACGGGCCAGGGAACGGGCGCGGTGGGGATTTGAACGGGGAAATTCCAGTCGATGAGCGGATTCGGTCGATCGAAGTGCAGATTGCCGGGAATTTCTCCGTGCCGCATCGCCAACACGATCTTCATCAATCCGGCGACGCCCGCCGCTCCCTCCAGATGTCCGACGTTGGTTTTGACGGAACCGACGAGCAGCGGTTGCGCAGCGTCTCGCCCCGGTGCAAAGACCGATTTCAGGGCTCCCAGTTCGATGGGATCGCCCAAGAGCGTGCCCGTGCCGTGCGCCTCGATGTAGCTCACTTCGCCCGGTTGGATCTTGGCATTGGCCAGCGCGGCTTTGATGAGCTTTTCCTGCGCCCGCTGATTGGGGACGGTCAACCCGCCGCTCTTGCCGTCGTGGTTCACCGCGCTGCCGCGCAGGACGGCAAAAATGGAATCGTGGTCGCGCTCGGCATCCGACAGTCGTTTGAGCACGACCATCCCGCAGCCTTCGCCGCGCACGAAGCCGTCCGCCGCGGCATCAAACGCGCTGCAGCGGCCGCTTAGAGATAGCGCTTTCAAGCGGCACAATCCGACCGTCCAGACGGGGGAGAGCTGCAAGTTGACGGCGCCGGCCAGAGCCAGATCGCATTCGCCGACTCGCAAGCTCTGCGCCGCCAGATGCAGGCTCATCAGCGCCGAGGAGCACGCCGTATCGAGCTGTATCGCCGGACCTTCCCAACCCAGCAGATACGACACACGGCCTACAGCGATCGACCGCGCAGTACCCAGGCTGGTGTACGCATCGATCCGCTCCGGAGCGTTCAAGTTGTTGTAGAGGTGAAGATAATCGTCCGTGCACATGCCGACGAAAAGCCCCGTTGCGCTGCCGCGTAGGCCGTCAAGCGAGATTCCCGCGTGTTCAACCGATTCCCAACAGACTTCAAGCAGCATGCGCTGCTGTGGATCCATGGCCGCGGCTTCCCGCGGGGCGATGCCGAAAAACTGCGGATCGAAATCTTCGATTGTGCGCCGATCCAGCAGCGCCGCACGTCGAGTATAGACGCGGCCGGCAAGTTGGGGGTCCGGATCGTAGTATGCGTCTACGTCCCAGCGTTCGGCCGAGATCTCGCTCACGGCGTCGTGACCGGAACGGAGAAGCTCCCAGAACTGGTCCGGGGAATTGGCCGAGCCGGGGAATCGGCACCCCATGCCGACGACGGCGATCGGCTCGGTCCGGGCTCGTTCCGACGCCGCCAATTTCCGCTTCAACTCATCCAGTTGGCTCAGCGCCTGCTGAATCAATTGGCGATAATCCCCCGAGGCGCTCATGAAGCTCCTTCCTTTTGCAGATCAGCCAAGCTTTGTGCGAGCTGTTCTGCCAAGTCTTCGACGGAAAGATCGTTCTGGCCAGACTCGATGACGTCCGCCGCACTGCCGTTCAGAGCCGAGCCATTTCCGTGAACCAAGCCGTTGTGCCGGTGACCCGCTTCCACGTCACGCGCGGGCGGAACCGGCGGCTGGTCTTCGTCCAGCGAGAGAACGGTCTCCAACAAATAGGCATTCAACTGATTCAGCGTCGGATACTGAAAAACCAGCGTCGTCGGCAATTCGCACCCCAGTTGATCTTGCAGATCATTGCGAAACTGGACGCTGGAGAGCGAATCGAGTCCAAAATCAAAGAAACTGTCGTCTCCGCCGATTTCTTCAAACCCGGAGGCTTGCCTCATGAGACGTTGCGTCAACGCGGCGACCAAATCGCGACGTTCATAATCGGCCGCCGCTTCCCAACGCTTGCGGAACGAAGACTCTTCGGAAGGTGTCTGTAGCGCGGCCGGTGCCAGCAGATCAAGAAAAGGATTGTCGGCAAGAAGCTCTTGGCGATATTTCGTCCAATCGACGGCGGCTACCATCGCCACGGAGACGTCACTCGGCAATAGGTCCGCCAACGCCGCGAATGCCGTCTCGTCGTCTATCGGCTCCCACCCCCGCTGGGCATGGCGCCGCCTCACGGATTCGGAAAGTCGAGCAGCCATGCCTCCGTTCTTCCAAGGTCCCCATTGCACCGAAAGCGTTCGCAAGCCCCGCGCTTGCCGCCATGCAGCCAAGGCGTCGAGGAAAGAATTCGCGGCACAGTAGTTCGCCTGCCCGGCGGAGCCAAGACTGGAAGCGATCGAACTGTAGCAGATAAGAAAGTCGAGCGGCCGCGATTCCGTGAGGCGATGCAGATGCCATGCGCCGTACGCTTTGCCCTCCAAGACACGTTCGAATTGAGGCCAATCGAGTCGTTCGATTGCGCCGTCCTCCAGCACGCCGGCGGCATGGATCACGCCGGCGAGCGGCGGCAGGTCGACGTCCACATCCTTTAGCAGGCGTGCAACATCGTCGCTCTGAGCCATGTCGCAGGCACAACAGGCGATCTCGACGCCCCGCTGCCCCCAATTTGCGAGCTGTGCCGAGATCGACTTCGAATCCGGAGTGCGACTGGCAAGCACCAAGTGACGCGCCCCTTGATCGATCAGCCATTCGGCCGTCTTCATTCCGAGCGCGCCCTGCCCCCCCGTGATCAGATAGGTCCGATCGGCACGGATGATCGGCCCGCGAGCTTCATCACGACGTAGGCGGTCCAGCCGCGCCACGAGCCGCTCTCGGCCTCGATAGGCTACGTCCAATTCCGCGTCCGGGTGCAAAATGTCGGCGAGCAACTGGTCGATTTCGCGTTCGTGCTCCTCCACATCCATGTCGATCCGGCGGCATGTCCATTCAGGATGCTCCCGTTCCAAGGCCCGACCGAACCCCCAAAGCGTCGCCGCTGCGCAGTTTCCGGCCAACTCGCCGCGCCGCGCAGCCTGGCTGCCCCGCGTAAGGAGAGTGATCGGCGGCAAAGATCCGCCGCCGACTAACAGAGCGTGCGCGCAATTCGCCAAACCATGGCACGCCTGCCGCATGTCGCCAAGCACGTCCTCCGGACTCTGGTCGGGACGAGCGCAATCCAATCCCCATAAGTAGAGGACGCCGTCGAACGGTCGCGGAGCGACGCCAACCGTGTCATGGAGCAGACGTTCCCAATCCACACGACTGTCGGCTGCGATTCGATAACGCTGAGGACCGGTCGGGTGAAACACGTCACCGGCCAACGCCAGCACACACTCATGCCCAGCTTGCGTCAGCGCCGATGCCAAACGTTCGCCAAGCCCCGTTCGATCCCCCAGGATCAGCCAACGTCCCGACGGGGATTCGTCCGAGACATTCTCCAATGGCTGCGGCCGCCAAACCGTCTCGAACAATGTGTCGGTCGATACCGGATGGAGCCGTTGCCGCAGCGCCGATTTCGACACCACTTGATACTGCACACCCACCAGGGCCACGCAGATTTCTCCGCTATCGTCCAGAAGCCAGGCATCGGCTGTCACCCGTTTGTCGCCGGCGGCCATCGGGTTCCTCAGCAACGAACGGCACCACAAGGAACGATCGTGCGTCGATCGCAGGACTGTCAATCCCTCGATGCCGACCGGCAGCATCGTCTGTTCGGAGTCATAATGGCTTCCCCCCGGCAACAACTGCAGGCAGGAATCGAGGATCGAGGGATGCACGGCATACGCGGCCATATCATCCAGACCCTGGGGAATGCGCACGCGGCCCCAGAACTCGCGCCCGTCCGTCCAGCATTCCTCCACGACTTGGAACAGGTCTCGCATCTCAACGTCATGCTCACGAATCGCTGCATAAAACTCGTTTTGAGAACGCCGAGCGTACTGGTCGTGCAACTCCTCTGACGCGGGCAGTTCAACGCTGCGCTCAACTAGGTCGAGACTCGCACCTAACTCACCGCGGGCATGAACGCGATAGGAAGGAGCCGTCGATTCACCTTCCGGCAAGCTAATCAACTGGAACGCGGACCGTCCGGACTCTGTGGGCGAGACGATTAACTGAACGCGCGAGTCCAACTCCGCGGTAAGCGATAAGATTTCGGAGAAGGACACTTGATGCAGGCTCGTTCCGGCCGCGCCAAACAATTCGCGCGCGGCTGACAGCGCCATTGCCACATACCCGGTCGCCGGCATGATGGCCATGCCGAGGAACCGGTGGTCCGCCAAGTACGGCAATTCCCGCGACGACAGACGCGTCTCGAAAACAGTCTCTTTGACCACGGGCGACTGCCAGCGCTGCTGCAACAGCGGAGGCCGCCCTGCCGACGGAACGGCGACTTGGGCGCGCGATGCGGTCGATTCCCTCCGCGGCCGATCGATCCAATGGCGCTGACGCTGAAACGGATAAGTCGGCAGCGAGAGACGGCGCCGAGCATAGTCTCGATCGAACGCGGGCCAGTTAAACTCGAATGTCCGCTGTGCGATCTGCGCCAGACTGTCGAGCAGCGAAGTCCATTCATCGCTGTTTCCGGAGAGCGTCGGCAGCCACGCGCCGGCCTCACGGTCCGGTAAGACTTGTCGCCCCATTTCACTGAGCAGCGGTTGCGGACCGATTTCCAGGAATCCATCCGCGAGCGGCGCCAGCGCTTCCATTCCCTGACTGAAGCGGACCGGCTCCGTGAATTGCCGCTGCCAATAGTCTACTGTCGCGATGTCCTCATCCGCGATGCCGCCCGTCAAGGTGGAAACGAGGGGGATCGTCGAAGCATGCCAGGCGACTTCGCTCAGCACCTGACGAAACTCCGCCGCCAAACGTTCCGGCACCGTCCCGGGACTGGCCAGCGCAGGATTGCACGCCCCCACGGCGATACCCTCGAGACGCAGGATCTCCAAGAACGATTCCAGTTCCTTCGATTCCCCGGCGACTACGATCTGCTGTGGAGCGTTGATCGCCGCGATGCGAACTCGCCGACCGCTGGCCGCGAGCCGCCCGGCCATCTCTTGTTCACCGATCGATGCCACTGCCGCGCGGCATCCTTCCGAGAGACTCTGCATTAGCCGGCTGCGAGCCGCCACAATTCTGAAAGAGTCGGCGAGCGACCACACGCCGGCAACGCACGCCGCCACGTATTCACCGAGGCCATACCCCATCAGCACGTAGGGCCGCACACCCCAGGATTGCCACATCTGGGTTAGCGAGTACTCCAATGCAAACAGTGCGATCTCGGTTTCCAGCGGCGGATAAATTGACTCGTCTGCGGAGTCGAGCAAGATCGACAGGAGCGATCGAGACAATAGGGGATCAGCAATTCCGGCGCAGTCATCGATCGTATGCCGAAATGTCGGCTGCGTTTCATACAAACCGCGGATTGTTGCCGGAGACACGGACCCCGTTCCCGCAAATAAGAACGCGACCCGCCACGCGGCTCCGGCGGCGACGCTTGCTCCGAGCGGAACATCCTGGTGATCGAGGCGAGCTTGCAGCGAATCACGAAGCTCCGAGAGATTCGCGGCGGCGATCACCAGCCGATGCTTCAACGGAACGCGTCCGGCATTCGCGGTGAAACAAACGTCCGCGATCTCCGCCTCCCGGTGGCGCTCGAGCCAATCGAGATAACGGGAGACCTGATCGCGCAGGGCCTCTGCGGAAGCGGCGGACAACTGAAGGAGATGCCGCGGTCGAATTGCCGAATCGGCACGCGGCGCCGCGACCGGCGCCTGCTCCAAAATGATGTGGCAGTTCGCCCCGCCGATGCCGAGCGAATTCACGCCTGCACGGCGCGGGTCTGCCGAATCAGGCCAGGGCAGCAATCGATTGTTGACGAAGAACGGCGTCTGCTCGAAACCGATGCTCGGGTTCGGCGACTGAAAGTGCAGCGTGGGCGGAATTTCCGCATGCGCGACGGCCAACGCCGCTTTCATGAATCCCGCGACGCCCGACGCGATCTGCAAATGGCCGAGATTTGTCTTCACGGAACCCACGGCGCAGAATCCGCGTTCCTGGGAACCGAGCCCTTGCGCCAGTCCGGCAATTTCGATGGGGTCTCCCAATGCCGTCCCGGTTCCATGCGCTTCGATGAACCGAATGGTTTCCGGCGCGACGTCGGCCATGGCCAAGGCCTCTGCGACGACGGCCGCCTGCCCTTCCTGGCTCGGCGCCATGTAACCCAGCTTCGTGCCGCCGTCGTTGTTGAAGCCGGAGCCGCGAATCACGGCATAGATTTGGTCTCCATCCGCCAAGGCGTCGCCGAGACGCTTCAAGAGCACTGTCCCGCAGCCATTCCCGAAAATCGTGCCTTCCGCCTGAGCGTCGAACGCGCGGCAATGGCCGTCGGGACTGACGATGACATCAGACTGGTAGAGATAGCCCGTGTCTTGCGGCACTTTGACGGAAACGCCGCCGGCCAGCGCCAGGTCGCAATCGCCGTTCGCGACGGCCCGGGCTGCGAGATGAATCGCCACCAACGAGGTGGAACAAGCGGTCTGCACGTTCACGCTGGGACCGCGCAGGTTCAATTTGTAGGATACGCGCGTGGGGAGATAGTCTTTATCGTTGGCGACCATCGTGAGAAAGCCGCTCATCGAATCGAGCGTGAAGACTTCCGAGCGGTCGTGAGGGTCGACAAACGAGCGGCTGGGCACGACGTGATTCGCAAAGTACGTGTTCATCACCGCGCCGGCAAAGACACCGACGGATTGCGGGCAGGTCCGCGGGTTGTAGCCGGCATCTTCCATGGCCTCCCAAGCGCATTCCAGAAACAGACGCTGCTGCGGGTCCATCAATCGGGCTTCACGAGGCGTGTATCCGAAAAACTCCGCGTCGAACTCCTCCACCGCGGAAAGGACCGGCGCCGCCTTGACGAATCGCGGGTCCTGGACTCGGTCGGGATCGACGCCCGCCGCCAGGACGTCCGCCTCGCTGAAGAACGTGATCGATTCCACGCCGTTGCGTAAGTTCTCCCAGAATTTCTCGACGGAGTCGGCCCCGGGGAAACGGCAAGCCATGCCAATGACCGCTATGCCACTCTCGCTTCCCGTCGTCCGCTCGCCGCCAAGCTGTTTTCGAATGGCGGCGCGGTTGCGACCTTGCAACTGTCCAGCCGCCGCCTCGACGGACTGTCCGCCGCCCAGCGCTTTCGCGAGAGCGGCCACCGATGGATATTGAAACAGATCGACGAGTTGCAATTTCGCCCCAAACCGCTCTTGCAATCTCGCATGGAGCTGCAGCAACAATACGGAGTGTCCGCCCAACTCGAAGAAGTTATCGTTGAGACCGACCTCCGAAAGCCCCAGCACTTCGCAGAACATCGCCGCCACGTGTTGCTCGACGTCCGTGCTCGGTTGAGTTCGACCACGCGCCGGTTGCGTCATGCCGCGCCGCAAGCGGTCGCGGTCAATCTCGTCTCCCGTTTTAGGCAATTGATCCAGCCGCACAAAACTGAGGCCTAACGGCCTTCCGAACGGATCGGTCGGCCATTCGACGTCCTCCAATTGCTGGAGAGCGAACGAATCCTCTGCCGTGTAAAATGCGGCGGGGCGTTCCCATGCCACCGGACCGTCGATTGTCCAGCGGCGAATCGAGGCATGTTGTCCGTCGAGTCCGATCACCCAGTCGTCTGCGCTATGTGCCAAGGCACCCAGCACGGATCGCAGACAGGCGGCAGGGTCCACAGACGACAAGCCCGTCCCCGCCGATAGCAGAGCGCGTTCGTCGGCCATCTCCGCCCACAGCGAAACGGCGGAGCCGCGCAATCGCCTGTGGGCATTCAGAGCATCCAACTTGGCAAGTGCTGGACACCCCCGTGTCTCGCCCCACAACGTCTTGATCGAGGCCAGGGTCACCAGCAGACACTCGGGGTGATCCTCCAACTGCCGATGAACCATGTCGATCTCAGCGGTCAGCCGTATGGCGGCTTCGATGGCATCGGCAACATCCGTGGAGAATGCGGGAAGATAGAACAAGCCGTCTAGACGATGCCCGTGTTCCGAGTCGGAACCGTCCGAATTCCACAGGTCCGCCGGGGATTCGACCGCGGTTACCTCCGCCTGCAACTGTTCGACAAGAAACGTCGACAAAACATCGCGATAAGGCGTCCTCGTGCCAAGGATGCCGTAAACTCCCCGTGGTTTAAGGACGGACGTGGGAGAAGACTGGAACTCGGCTCGGGACAGCCGCGGTACAAAGCGGCAACCTTGCCGAAACGCAACTTCGCGCTCGCCGAGCCTGGCGCCGAGTTCGCGAACGACGGCCTCTGCTACCTGGTCGGGGGAATCATCGCAGCCAAAATCCAGAGCGCGACACGAAAGTCCGACATGTTCTCGACTCAATGACCGCAGTAAGCCGAGTGTGCAGGCCGCCTCGATCGCCGTACTGCCATCCTCTGGCCTAACGGCCTCTGCCCCTCGGAGCAACTGCGTGACCCCCGGTGCGTGGTCTCCCTGCAACCCCGATGTCAAGGCACGCACTAAGTTTTCAAGCAGAGTTCGTTGACAGTCTGCCAATTCTGCAGAATCTCTTGCCGATGAATCGTCCATTTCCAGCGCTGCGGCATCGCCGAGAATCCACTCATCGATGACGAGATTGTTCCAAAGAAACGACTCCAGCAGCAGCGCGATGTCGTCGGGTTGCAGCGGGTTGATTTGGAAGTAATCCGGCGCCAGCTCCGAATTAGAGGCTCCTGAAATAACGCGTACCACGCGGATTCCCAGCCCCCGCAACCGCTCGCTTAGATATTCGATGACCGTCCCGGAGCCAACGAGGGCCACGGAAGGCGGCGGCTGCAATGGCTGTTGGGGAAATTGCGCGGGTTGCCAGACACGGCGAAAAAACCAATTGGGAAGCGTTCGCTCATTGCGAGTGAGTACGTCGATGGACTGCGCCAGTTCATCAAACGCGCCGAGTTCGAATTGCTGTGCTAGCTGGGACCGCTGCCGTTTGCCGATCGCCGTTTTCGCGATTTGCCGCCGGTCGACCGGCAGAATGTGATCCGGCTTGACACCGATGTTTCTGACAACGGACTGCCGAATTTTGCCGACGAGCTTTGCCAGTTCTTCGCCATCCGTGATGGCGGTGACAAAGAAGAGGACGAGTTCTTCCCGCTCACCGTTGGGCTGCCGCGCGGCGCAGGCCACCGTGCAGGCGGGTTCTACTCCGGCGACAGCCTCAGCGGCCTCTTCGATTTCGCCGCTTTGGTAATTCACCCCATTGATGATGATTACGTCCTTGGCTCGGCCAGTGAGGACGAGCCGTCCGTCCGTCAGAAAACCGAGATCGCCGGTGTCAAACCAGCCTTCCCGCAGCACCGCGTTTGCTTCGGGATTGCGGTAATATCCGGTCATCACGGCGGAGCCGCGAATCTGGACGCGTCCGACGGTGTCCTCTCGAAGTAACCGGTCTTCCTCGTCGACGACCCGAATCGTAATTCCCGGAATCGGGGGGCCCAGATCGGTAAACGTAACCGCCTCCGCATGCTCGGGGCGAACGCGAACCAATTCAGATTCCAGGCTGGAGCGGGCTAAAGTGTGAAACCGGAGCGGTCGCTCAACAGTAGGAATGTAGTACGTGACTCCGGAGCCGAGTTCCGCCATTCCAAACGCCGGGCGGATCGCAGTCTCCGGAAAGCCATAGAGTTTCAGCAGGGCCACAAACTCGTTGACGACTTTGGGAGAGACTGTTTCTCCGGCCGTCAATAGGCCTTGCACACAGGACAAATCCCACGGTGAGTCGGCTGTCGGCGTTCCTTGTTTCGACAAGACGTCTCGAATCAACGAAAAAGCGAAATTCGGCGCCCAGCTATGCGTGATCCGGAATTGATGCAAAACGTCCAACCACCTCAGCGGCTGGCCGATGACGTACTCCATCGGAACGTAAACCATCCGGCAGCCTAAGAGGACGCAGCGAATGTGCCAATCGGAAATGCTGCCGATGTGATCCAGCGGCAACCAGTTCAGAATGACATCCTCGGGAGAATGCCCGCAGAGTTGATTCGTTCCATGCGCGCGATCGATCAAACCGCCATGCGTGAGTTGAATGCACTTCGGCCGGCCGGTGCTGCCGGAACTCGTGCTGAAAAACGCGATTTCCCCGGGATCGACAGCATCAATTCGATCGTCGGGCGCGTGGTCGTTCAACTCTTCGAAGGCGATCACGCTTCCCCGCGCGACGCCCTGAAGCTCCAGCCAGCTGGCGATCTTGTCTACGTTTTTCCGCACCGCAATGACCCACGGTTGCTCCAACGTATCAACCAAGTGGGAAAGCTGATCCAAACTGCGGCTGGAATCGGCATAGGAAACGGGTACCGGCTGGATGACGGGAGGGTAGCTTCCCAGCACGCAGGCCCAAAACGCGGCGAGAATGTCGGCGTTCGCCTCGAGCTGCAGCATCACCGGGCGGCCGGCCGGAAAACCCGCCGCGCGCATCCCCGCGAGAATGCACTGCGCTGTTTCCAACAACTGCCGCAGCGATTTTTGGACGATCGTTCCGTCCGGTCCGACAAACGTCAGGTCATCGGGCCGGCTCGAACGGGCTGCTCTAGCGAGCACAGCGCTCAGCGAGCGATCGCTGGAAGGGACTGCAGCGCCGCCATCCACCATGGCCAGTGGCAACATGCGCCGTTCTTGCGAAACGGATGACTCGCTCGGTGAGGAAAGCGCGCCGTCCCGCGGGGCGACGAGCATCTCGCGAGGAAGCAGCGACTGCAGATGAATCGGCGGATCTTGCGATGCCCACAAACTCTCCAGAACGGCACATTCCCGGACTCCTGGCAAAGAACGCAATCGCGACTCGCAGGCTTCAAGCAGTGTTGGGGAAACGAGAGGAATTGAGTCCAAAACGTCGAGATCGGGTTCGCCTGTCAACATTCTGGGCATTCGGCTTAAAGCGATTCGATCCTCCTCTTCAAGAAGAGTCTCATGAGGCGGAACAATCGTGACGGTATAGGCGACTGTGCGTGGCCCCCCAGAATCATCGATCCGAGTTAACTCAAAATACTCGGTACCTTCGGCTTTAATGGCATCCGCTGTAGACGATTCAGGAAACACGCTTTCCCCCTAGGCCTGACAAAATCCGTTGTCGGATGAATGCCAATCTCACCAGCCGAGCGTACCACTCAATGGAGCCTGGTCATTCCAGGTCCGGCCGTCCGATGGCATAGAACTCAAAATCGGAAGCTGATTGCCGGTTGCCGGTGGGCGAACGGAGGAAGCCTGACGCAACCCCTGTGCGACCATCAGTTCGCCCCGACATGGCGGCATCACTGACCGATCGGTTCACACGAACTTAGATATGCGAATGGGAATGAGCGCTTGAATTCACAAAGCATCAAGGAACGTAGTCCATTTCGAGCTGAATCAGGACAGCATGTTCCATGCTTTCCCGTCTCAGCCAACTGCCACCTGAACCTACCGTCCCAAGCTGAGTGGCAAGCTACTTGGTCGCCAACTCAAATTCAACCCAACAAGGGAACAAAATATCACAAATTTTATGAGCGATTGAACCTCTCGAAACTTCGCTTTTCACCGTTTAACCGAAACTCATCCGGCCGCGTGCTTCTCCAGTACATGGATCAAATTGCCGCCAGCACCTGCTCGACGACGGGAAGCACTTCGGTAATTTGCCCCAATAAATGCTCCACCTTACCGGAGCGAGCATCAGACGGCTTGGCGAAGGTGTGACGCATGTCGAGGTTGTGTTTGTTGTTTCAAACCAGTCGTAGGCTTGGTCGATCAGTTCGTGCAGCGTCTGGCCTTTGTGCTTGCAGGTGATCGTTTAATGCAGTTCCAGCAGATGCGTTCGATGGGATTTGTTCGCGGTGTGTAGGCCGGCAGGAAGCGGAGCACGATCCAGTGGCCCCGCTGTTGGAAGTACTCGCGCACTGCCCGGGTCTTGTGGAAAGCAGAGTTGTTGCAGATCACAAGGGCTCTCTTCCAGCCCCTCAAGCGGCGGTGCAGCTCTTCCAGAGCATGAAAAACAGCGCCGTGTTGCGGCAGCCCTCTTGCGGCTGGTCCGGTTGCGTGCCGGCACCCCATACCAATCCTATCGTCCGCCGCGATTGGGATTGACGCCGGTCCCCTCCCCCCGGGACTATTACTACATGTCCACTACGCCAGCCAAGAAACCCGAATCACAGAGTTCGGAACTTCAGCCAGCCACTTGCAAGCGGTGTGGGCAAAAAGCGGTGTTCTGCTTTAACGATCTGAATCCGACTACGGGACACGGCCTGCTGCTATATCTCTGCGATGTTCACGGGCGGGAATACTTGGAGTCACTGCCTCGAAAACGCGCCGGGCGGGAGACTGAGGGACGTGAAAAGGCCGCGTTTACCGATTGAATCAGAAACTCACCTGATAACAGACGTAGCGAGTTCCTTCTGCGCGGCGCCGACGAGCAACAGCAGCAACGACCGGTAGACGTTCCGGACCAAGCCAATCGACGTCACCCGGTGGTGATCGGCAGGTGGCGCGCCATTTGCTCCCTGTCGAGGGTGTCGGAGAGTGCTCTCGTCAGTGCGCAAAATTTGCGGCAGCATCGTGCTGGTATACCGCGCCGCTAGGGCGAAACCATTTGCGGCAGGTGGATCAGCTTCTTCATCGCCTTGGCTCTTCGCCGATGGTGACACCCAATGAACGCCGAAATGGCTTTCCGCCGAGGTGAAAGCGAATGTGTGGTAAATGCCATTGATTGCTTGCAGAGTGGGCATGTTCGGAAATCTTTCCAAGCCAGGATAGCGCTCGAAACGTCGCCGACAAAGAGGCTCCACACAACACCCTACAAGACCAGCAAATGTGGTAAAAAATGTAGCAAAGGCTCGCCACCAAAACAAAAGGACTCACGGACATTTGCCGTAAGTCCTTTAATGTCAAGATGCCCAGGACAGGACTTGAACCTGCACGGTATTGCTACCACTAGGCCCTCAA
>CAZDGB010000037.1:0-31742 GCA_964504645.1 uncultured Planctomycetaceae bacterium
TGCTCGATTCGCACGGCCGGCTGATCGGCATCAACACCGCGATCGCCACGACCACCGGACAGAGCGCGGGCGTCGGCTTCGCCATTCCGACCAGCCTCGTCAACCGCGTGATTCCGCAGTTGTTGAAGCACGGCCGCGTGATCCGGCCGGAGATCGGCATCACCCGCGTCTACCAGACCGAGCACGGGCTCTTGATCGCGCAGCTCCGCAAGAACGGCCCGGCCGAACGCGCCGGCTTGCAAGGCCCGAAGATCTCCAAGTCGCGGACCGGCCCGTTCGTCGTTGAACGCGTCGACCGCTCCGCCGCCGATTTGATCGTCGGCATCGACGAGCAGAAAGTCGTCACGGCAGACGATTTCCTGTGTTACATCGACGAGAAGAAACCGGGTGAAGAAGTCGTGCTGTCGATCATCCGCGACGGGAAGAAGCTGAAGGTCGCCGTGCCGCTGGCGAGTTCCGACTTGCAGACGGCGGGGAAGGAATGACTTCGTTCTGTCGAACCTACTGCGCCGCCGCGTTGATGGTCTCCATGATGGCTTCCGCCTCTGGGGAAACACGAAAGCCCATCAAGCGACAATTCCCGGCGCAACTCGAAGTGACTTCGTCGAGACTGCTCGACGACGGCCATCAAGAAGTCGAGGTTTGTCTCGCGCTGGAGAAGAATGTCCAAATCTACGCAAATCCGGTTGGCGAGAAAGACCTGGAGTTCATGGCGATTCAGACAGTTGTGATCGCGAAGGATGGAAACAAGATTTCCGCCAAGGTTGTGTACCCAAAGCCCAGCCGGGTCGATCAGCTTGACGAATTGGGAAGCGCGAGCCTTTATACCGACGACGTCACGATGCGAGTTCGCTTCAACCCGGAGAACCACGTTGGCCTGAAGGTGCGTTGCGAGTTCGTCGGGTGGAATAGTGCGAGAGCCTGCTGTCTCGGCAAGGCAACGCTGGAAGCGAATCTATCGGGTAGCAAGTAGCTCGCTTTGGTGAGTCAAGAATTACTGCCAAACGTTTCTCAACAACTTGTCGCGCAACACGACAGGGAATTGGGGGAGACGTTTTCCGCGCACAAGAACTCTTTTTCAACACGCTGTTTTGAAATCGAGCTTGCGCGAACATCCCCACATGCCCATTGTTCGAGTCGGCTACCCAAGTTGCCTGCGCAACCAAACACGCATCGATGGCGACTGATTTGAAGCGGTCTACTGCGCGCCAACAGCCACGCAACGACCATCAGGAGCCACTCCGCAGCCATCCAGCAGCCAAAAAGTGCGCAAAAATCGGCGCGCGGCGGCCGGTCGCGAGATGCCTGTTTGCAAACACTTTGTTGCGCAACTTCGACCGGGAGGGTGGGGGACGATGACGTCGTTCCGCGCTCTTTCACAACCCGGTCGGAATTGAATGCGGCGTGCCCGGCATTCGCGACCGAGTGCCGGGTACGGAGTGCTATCACCGCTTGCCGATGCAGTAGAGCCGCTTGTCGGTGCGCAAGAGGATCTGGCCGTCGTGCACGGCGGGCGAGGCGTTCGTGCGGTTGTCGTCGGCTGCGAACTTGTTGTGGGCGAGGAGTTCGTATTTCGGCTGCGCGGCGACGACGAACGTGCCCGCGTGCTGCGAGACCAAGTAGATCTTGCCGTCGGCGAGCACGGCGGACGACCAGATGTTGCCCGGCCGCGGCTCGATCCGTTCCTGGTAGACGAACTCGCCGGTCTCGGCGTTCTGGCAGTTCATCAAGCCGTTGCTGTCGCCGGCCCAATAGAGGTGGCCGTCGAAGTAAATCGGCGAGCCGACGTTGGAGCCCTTGTCCTTCCGCCAGAGGACGTGCGACTGCGTGACGTCTCCCTTGCCGCCGAGCCGCACCGCCAGCGACGTGTGGCCGCCGCCGATGGCATAGACGACGTCGCCATGCGAGACCACGCTGGGGCAGACGTAACGATGCACGCCTTCCGCGGTCCACAGCGGCTTGCCGTCGTCGGGGTTGAAGCTCAGGAGTTTATCCTGAGCGCTGACGATGACTTCTTCGGCATCGCCGCGCGTGATCAGATGCGGCGTATCCCAAGCGGCGCCGACGCCGGGCGCCTTCCAGACCTCCTTGCCGGTCAACTTGTCGAGAGCGTAGAGCGAACCGCTTTCGACGCTGGCATTGATCAGCAGCAGGTTGCCGAAGAGGACGGGCGAAGCGCCGGAGCCCCAGCCGTGCGTCCCGTCGCCGACGCTGGCGTGCCAGATCGGTTCGCCGTCGAGATCGAGTCCGTAAACGCCGGATTTCCCGAAGAAGACGTAGAGCCGTTCGCCGTCGCTCGTCGGCGTGCTCGCTGCGTAGCCGTGATACGAGCCCTCACCCTGGTACTGGTGTTCCGGCAGCTTAGGCTCGAACGTCTTCTGCCAGAGCTCCTCGCCGGATTTGCGATCGAAGCACAACAGGTGCCGGCGGAGATCTTTGTCCTCGCCTTTCGCCGGTTCGAGGCCGTAGCCGGTGTAGCAGGTGAGATAGACCTTGTCGCCGACGACGATCGGACTGGAAGCGCCGGGTCCGGGAAGATCGGCTTGCCAGGCGATGTTTTCGGTCGAACTCCACGTGGTCGGCACGTGCCGGTCACGGCTGACGCCTTGACCATTCGGTCCGCGGAATTGACTCCAGTCGCCGGCGACGGCTTCAGAAACGACGCACCCTACGAGCAACCAGGACGTGATTGAGCGCATGAGAAAGCTCCTGTTCCCGCGACGATTTGTTCACGTCGGTATCGTGACACAGTTCGCTTGGCGGGAGTAGTCCGCGGCACGCTAAAAAGAACGAGCGACGGCTGCCTCGGGCAACCGTCGCTCGCGCTGTCGGATCGCAGGAGAGATCGCTCTACACCAGCGGCGGCGGTTCCGGCAGAATCAGGAACGGGAAAACCCGCTGCGGACGGCCGGACAAAATTTCGTCTTTGTAAGTGAGTTGGGCGGCGCGATCGGCGGCGAACTGCAGCATGGTGAACCGCAGGCCGCAGAAGTGCTCTTCATCGACTTCCGCCGCGACGTCCGCGAAGACTTCGCCGGCGGACGCGGCATGGCGTCGGACGCCGTGAATGCTGTGCTCACGCACCTTAAGTCCCGCGGCGGCGAGCTTCACCAGGCCCTTGAGGAACTTGCCCGGCAGCGAATCGTTGCCGGTCGAGCGCAGCAGCCGCTCCCATTCCTCATGAGCTTCCCAATAGTAGCCGTGATTGAAGTAGTCGATGGCCAGCAGGTAGGAGCGGTTTTCCGCCCAGTTGTCGGCCGTCAGGATCTTCGGCGCCGGGTGCTTCCGTTGATAGCTGTGGCCGCGCGGGTCGCGGTAGGGATGCGGCGTATCGGTCCCGGGGACGTGGGTATAAGCCGGCAATTCGGTGGAAGGCAACAGCCGCGTGGTTCGCGGGTGCGCGACCGCTTTGGGCGTGTGTGCCGCGTCAACCTTGTGAGCCGCTTTCCGCGTCGCCGACTGCCGCACCGGTTTTCGTTTCGTCGTAGCCGTCCTCATGCAACAAGTTCCCCTGCAAATAAGTGGTCTATGTCTTCGTTGAATCTCAGAGTCAGCCGATCAGGGTGACGGAACCGATCAAAAGGCAAACGCTGTTTGGACAGGCGTGATTTTCGCCGCTCAAAACAGGAGCTGATCAATGCCGAATCGCGCCCTCATGACGGCGAGTTCGACCAGATTCCGCCGCGTTTCGCCCGAAGACGAAAACGCGTCTCAGAGTGAATCCCTTCGGCGAGCTCGGACGACGACCCCTGAATCCGTGCGGTTTCAGAGCCGACGTCTCATGAAGAGACTATAACAATTCACCAGGAATTTTTGGAGAGGGCATTTTTCAAATTTGCGAATTTCCTGACGAATTCCCGCGTGCGCAGGCCGCGGAACGCACTTCCTCTTTGATACGCATGATCACTCCGCGGAACCCCTGTTGCCGCGTCATTCCCAAGGCTTCCGTCAGCCCCAATTGCGCCGACCAATCGTCCGGCAAACTCAAGACCTCGGCGATGGACGCCCCATCGACGGCGGCAATGATTAAGCTGACCAATCCGCGCACCGTCGGCGACTTCGGAGAGACCTCCGCCTCCACGTGCACGCGGTCGCCGGTCACGTCGACCCATAAATACACGGGCGTCTGACATTCCTTCACGCGGCACGATTCCGGTAGTGGCTGGCTCCGCCGGCTGGCGGAGATCGGCGGCAACCGACCCGACATCTCGACGAGCTCTTCCAACCGCTCCTCCGGCGACAGATCCTGAAAGTCGTCGATTTCGTCCTGCCACCTGGCCATCGCCTTCATCCCCGCATTTTGCAAATGATTCATGGTTCTATATCATCATAGCCAATTGAGTTACTGAGCGGACCGCTGCGAACCCGCAAGCGACCGCTAACGCTGGCGGTTTCGCATTCCCCACTGAAAGCACACCATGCCCGGATTGACGCCTGCACAGCTTGCCGAACTGGCCAAGTACGATTCGCCGACGATCTGCAATGCCGTCGAGTTGTGGAACCTGTACCCACGGAATCAGGGGTACATGAACGGTTCGATCAAGTCTATGTCGCCGCAATTGCCGCCGATGGTCGGCTACGCGCTGACGTCGACCTTCCGCAGCATGGCCGCTCCGCGGACCGGCGACGCCTACGGCAGCATCGGCCAGCAACTGGAACTCTTCCCGACGTTGCCCGGCCCGGCGGTTGTCGTGTTCCAGGACCTGGACGAACCGTGTGCCGCGGCGACGTTCGGTGAAGTGATGTGCACCACCTATCAACGCTTTGGCGCCGCGGGATTGATCACCTCCGGAACCGGCCGCGACCTGGCGCAGGTGGACGGCATCAAGTTTCCGACGTTCACCAACGGCGCGATCGCCGCGCATGGCTACTGCCATTTCCCCTCGGTCAACGTCCCGGTCACCGTCGGCGGCATGGTGATCCAAACCGGTGACCTGCTGCACGGCGACTTGAACGGCGTCACGCGGATTCCGCACGACATCGCCAGCGAAGTCCCCGGCGTCTGCCTGGAAATCGCCAAGGCGGAGGCGGTCGTCCTCGATTACCTGCATGGCCCGTCGGTCAACTTGAAGGACTTCGAAGCTGCCCGCAAGGAATGCATCGCGATGATCGGCGCCCTCGGCAAGCGGCTGCGCGGCGAGAAGTGAGTCGTACGCTGGTTCGGATCAGGAGGCCTGCCGTGTTATTAACGCTCACCACCCGCGACGAAGAAGCGATCGAAATTCCTGCCGGGATCGACACGCTGAACGGGTTCCGCCGTTGGGCCTTCTCGCCACGATTCCCTGACCGCGGCCGGATTTCGTTTCTGGACGGCATGGTGGAGATCGACATGAGTCCGGAGGAGATCGATTCGCACTCGCTCAAAGACGCCGTCATGGTTTCACTGTCCAATTTCGTGGAAGACCGACAATTGGGCCGCGTGTTCGGCGACGGCGTGCTGCTGGTGAATCGCGCGGCAAACATTGCCAACGAACCGGATGTGACGTTCTGCGCCTGGGAGACGTTAATTTCGCGGCGAGCCGAAATCTACGAATCCAAGCCCGGTAGTCGTCGGTTTCTGGAACTCCGGGGCACGCCGGATGTGGTTGTGGAAATCGTCAGCCAATCCTCTGGCCACAAGGACAAGAAGACCTTGCGAGAAAAGTATTTCCAGGCGGGCGTGCAGGAATACTGGCTGATCGACGCTCAAGGCGAAGACATCGAGTTTGAATTGCTGGTCCGGGGAGAGCGCCGATTTCGGTCCACGCGTCCGGGGAAGGACGGCAGTCATCTTTCCTCCGTGTTCCAGCGGCGCTTGAAGATCACGCGTGAGAAGGACCGCATCGGTCTGTGGAAGTACCATGTTGAATGGCTTACCCCTCGCTCTTGATGCATTGTAGAAAACCGTAGGCAACCCACACGCATCGGGCTACACTGATGTCTTGAGTGGTTTGCCCCCGCGACGTTTTCGGACTCGCGCCGATGCTCACGATTTGTGATGCCGATGTGCGTGCCTCCCGCCGGGAGTTGTTGACCGTCGGCGGTCTTGCGCTCGGGGGTTTATCGCTGACGAACGCCTTCGGCGCGACGGCCGACGCGAAATCGCTGCTCACCGGCCGCTCGGTGATCTTCCTGTTTCAGCAGGGCGGGGCGAGCCAGTTCGAAACGTTCGATCCGAAGCCCGAAGCGCCGTCGGGGATCCGCACGGTCGGTGAGACGATCTCCACGTCGCTGCCCGGCGTCCACTTCGGTGAAACGCTGCCGCAACTGGCGATGCTGGCGGACAAGCTGACGATCGTTCGTTCGTTTCAAACGGGCAACGCCAATCACAACATCCAGCCGCTCGTCGGGCCGGAGACGAAAAACGCCAACCTCGGGGCGTATTACTCGCGCGTTGCCGGGACGACGCATCCCGCGACGGCGATGCCGACGAACGCTTTGCTCTTCCCGCAGTCCGTGTGCTCCGACGTCGCCAACGGCGCCGGACGGGGAGATCTGCTGGCGACCGGCACATTGGGCGGAGCATTCGCTCCGTTCGTTCCGGGCGGCACGAACCAGTTGCTGCAGAATCTGCGATTGAATCTGTCGCCCGATCGGCTGCAAGACCGCCGTGAGCTGCAAGCGCAGCTCGATCAACTGCATCGTGAGTTCGCCGCGGATGCTACCTTTGCCGAATGGGACCAAAATCAGCAACGGGCCTGCGAGGTCTTGCTGAGTGGTTCGGTCGTCGAGGCCCTCGATCTGTCGCGGGAATCCGCCGAGGTCGTCGACCGCTACGACACCCGGCAGTTCGCGGCCGACGGCTGGCGAAAAGCACAACGCGGAAAACTCGGCTACTACGCCGGCCACGCCAAATCGCTGGGCAAATCGCTGCTGCTCGCGCGGCGACTGTGCGAGGCCGGTTGCGGGTTCATCACGGTCCACTGCGGCTATGAAGGCGTGTGGGACATGCACGCGGACGGTAACAATCTCAACATGGCCGACGGCATGGAGGCGGTCGGCCGGCCGTTCGATCACGCCGTCGCAGCCTTCATTCGCGACGTGGAAGACCGCGGCTTGTCGGATCGCATCCTACTCGTCATCGCAGGAGAAATGGGACGCACGCCGCGCCTCAACCGCAACGGCGGCCGCGATCACTGGGCGAAACTCGCGCCGCTGGTGTTCTACGGCGGCGGACTTCCGGGCGGAACCGTCATCGGCCAATCGACCCGCGACGGCGGCGAGCCGATCGCCGACCCGTACACATCGGCGCAATTGATCTCCACGATCCTGCATGCCCTGTTCGACATTGCCGAACTGCGATTGCAGCCGAGCCTCAACGCGATCGCCCAACTCGCGGAGCCGGCGATGATCGGGAATTTGTTCTGATTGCAATGAAGAACCGTCGCTGACGCTTCCGGCTCGGACTGTTACCCCGATTGCGGCAAGTCCATCTGTTGGCCGAAGCGGGCCCACAGGGATTGCCGCAACGCTGCGAAGTCCGGGTGATTCCATTCGCCGCGGCGGATGAAGTCGAAGGCCTCCCGGCGAGCTTCTTCCAGCACGTCTTTGTCACGGAACAGGTCAGCATAGCGGAGCGGAACCGCGCCGTGCTGGCGGATACCGAGCACGTCGCCCGGACCGCGCTGCTCGAAGTCGGCCTCGGCGATGCGGAAGCCGTCGGAGGTTTCCTCGAGCGCGGCGAGCCGCTTGAGTCCCTCGGCTTGCGTGCCATCGGAGAACAGGAAGCAATACCCCTGAAACTTGCCGCGGCTGATGCGGCCGCGCAACTGATGGAGTTGCGACAGTCCGAAGCGCTCGGCGTCGAAGATGACCATCAGCGTGGCATTGGGGACGTCGACGCCGACCTCGATCACCGTGGTCGCAACGAGGGCGTGCAGTTCACCGTCACGGAAAGCCGCCATGACTTCGGCCCGCTTGTTGGAGTCGAGCCGGCCGTGCAGCAACCCAATGCGGAACCCGCGGAGTTCGTGTTCCTGCATTCGCAGGAAGACGTCCTCGGCGCTCGACGACGAAAAGCGGTTCAGATTTCCCCCTTCTCCCGCGTCCGTGACATCCCCCTCACCCCCGGCCCCTCTCCCTCCAGGAGAGAGGGGGGAAATGCCTTCATCAATTCGCGGGCAGACCAGGTAGAGCTGCCGGCCTTCGCGGAGTTTCTGGCGGATGAAGTCCCAAGCCTTCTTGGTCGCTTCGCCGAAGACGCGGCTGGTGACGACGCGCTGCCGGCCGGGAGGCAGCTCGGTCATCACGCTCAAGTCGAGATCGCCGAACTGCGTCAGGCACAGGCTGCGGGGAATCGGCGTGGCGGTCATCACCAGGACGTGCGGCTGCTGGTCGCCGCCGGAAAACTTCGCCCGCTGCCGCACTCCGAAACGGTGCTGCTCGTCGATCACGGCAAGCCCCAGTTTGGCGAACTTCACGGCGTCCTGAATGACGGCCTGCGTGCCGACGACGAGTTGCATCTCGCCCGTGCCGATCCGTTCCAACGCTTGCCGCCGCTCCGCCGCCGTGAGTTGCCCCGTGAGGAGACTGCGTTCGACCCGGCTTTGCCCGAGGAGCGATTCGACCGTCTGCCAATGCTGCGACGCGAGGACTTCCGTCGGCGCCATGAGGACCGTCTGCGTCCCGTTGGCGACCGCGGTCAGCATGGCGTAGAGCGCGACCGCCGTTTTGCCGGCGCCGACGTCGGCTTGCAACAACCGATGCATCGGGTGATCCTGCGCGAGATCGGCAACGATCTCTCCCACGGCCTGATCCTGTCCGGCAGTGAACTTGAACGGAAACAGCCGCCGGATGCGGGCATCGATCTTCGCCGTTACGGGGAGAGGAATCGCTTGGCCCGCCGTCTCCCAGACCTGCCGCCGCAATGCCAGCGCAATCTGGAATTCGAGCAGGTCTTCGTAAATCACGCGGCGAACCCCGGCCTTGTACTCGTCGACTGTGCTTGGCGTGTGAATCTGGCAGACTGCTTGCGACAGCCGCAACAACTTGCATCGTTTCCGCAGCGATTCCGGCAGGGCGTCGGGCAGAAACTCGGCGAAGTCTTCCACGGCGGCCCGGGTGATCCGCCGCAGCTCGTGCATCTTCAGTCCTTCGGTGAGGCCGTACCGCGGAAGGACGCCGCCGGTGGTTTCGTCATCGTCGAGTTGCAACTGCTGGATGTGAGGATGGCCGAATTCCCAGCGTTTGTCACGGAAGCGGGGCTTGCCAGAGAACAGCAGCCGGTCGCCGTGCTGAAACTTGTGGAGCATGTACGGCTGGTTGAACCAGACGCCGCGGACGAAACCGCCGTCGCATTTCAGCAGGATGGCCGTCATGTGTTTGCCGCTCGACGTGTAGCGGGCGTCGCGGTCGACGATTTCGCCGCGGATCGACTGCACGACATCGGCCGTCAGTTCATGGACGGCCCGCACCTGCGAGAGATCGAGCACATCCCGCGGCAAGTAGAACAACAGATCGCGGGCCGTGTGGAGATCGAGCTTCGCCAGCAATTCCGCCCGTGCCGGCCCAACGCCCCGGACGAACTGCACCGGGGTGAGCAGCGGATCGGAATCAGGCAAAGTTTGGGGCATCAATAGGGAATTGTAGCGAAACTTGCGAACCCGCAAGCGGTCGTCCCGGTCGCTTGCGGGTTCGCAGCCTAATAGCCCCTATTGACAGATTTTTTTTCCCCGCCTACAGTTCCGCTTCCCCTCGATACCAGTTTGGGCACGGACGCCCGCTGATCCCATTCCGAGGATCTGTCGGCTCAGGGAGGCGCACATGACGGCTGCACTTTCGATTCATCATCCCGATGAACATCCCATCCCGTTGATCGACCTCACGGCCCAATTCCAGGCGATGTCCGCCGAAGTGATGGCCGCCGTCGAAAAGGTCTTCACCGAACAAAAATTCATCCTGGGCGATGAAGTCGCCGAGCTCGAACACGAGATCGAGACCTACTGCGACGCCCGCCACGCCATCGGCTGCAATTCGGGCACCGACGCGCTGATTCTGGCATTACAGGCCTTGGACATCGGCCCGGGCGATGAAGTAATCACATCGCCGTTCTCGTTCTTCGCGACGGCGAGTGCCATCTGCCGCGCCGGCGCGACGCCGGTGTTCGTTGACGTGGAACCGGACAGCTTCAACCTCGATCCGAACCGAGTGGAAGACGCCGTCACGGCGAAGACGAAGGCCATCATTCCGGTCCATCTCTTCGGCCAGTGCTGCGAAATGGAGCCGCTGTGGCGGATCGCTTCGCAACACAATTTGTCGATCGTGGAAGACGCCTGCCAGGCGATCGGCGCGGAGTACCGCGGCCGCCGCGCCGGCGTGCTGGGTTCGGTCGGCTGCTTCAGCTTCTTCCCGACGAAGAACCTCGGCGGCGCGGGCGACGGCGGCATCATGACCACCGACGACGCCGATCTCGCTCAACGGCTGCGTCGTCTGCGGGTGCACGGCGACGTCGGCCAGTACGAACATCACGAAATCGGCATGAACAGCCGGCTCGACGCGCTGCAGGCCGCCGTGGTGCGGGTCAAGCTTCGCAAGCTCGATGCGTGGACGGAAGCCCGCCAGCAAAACGCCAAGCGGTACGGCGAACTCTTCCGTCAACACAAGTTGCAGGAATATCTGATCGCGCCGAAGGCGCTGCCGGAACGCCGGCACGTCTACAACCAATTCACGCTGCGGATTCGCCACGGCGGCCGCGACGCGATCATGAAATCGCTCCGCGACCGCAAAGTCGGCTGCGCGATCTACTATCCGAAACCGCTGCACGTGCAGAAGTGCTTCGCCAGCCTCGGCTATGAGCCAGGCGATTTTCCCGCCGCGGAAGCCGCAGCGAAGGAAGTTCTCTCGCTGCCGATCTACCCGGAATTGCCCCGGGCCGACCTGGAGCGCGTGGTCGACGAACTGGCCCGCGCCTGCCAGGACCTCGCCGCCGCCGGCCGTTCGCAAAGGAAAGCGGCGTAAAGATCTTCTGCCCAAGCGGGGGCGTGAGCCCCCCTGAAAGCGCAGTCGATCATCGTGGCACGCCCATTCAGGGGGCTGACGCCCCCCGCTCGGGAAATCACGCTCCGTCAAAGCCGGCAGAATCCTCAAGATCGCGCCCGCTCTGCGCCGATATGTCCGAATACGTCATCTCCACAAACTTTCGCTCTTCCTGCGGATTGCCTCACCATGACGGATCACTCGGCAGGCGAATCGGCGGAGCAGCGTCGGCAACTCGTGCGGATGGCGCTTCGCGCCACCGGACTGGTCGGCGTAGTTCTCGGCGGCTGGTGCTTGTGGCTGGCGTTCTCGTCGACGAACCGCACACTCGACATGCAGGCCCAGAAAGCGCCGGTGAAGCCGAAGCCCACAGCACCCGTCGCACGGATCACCGATGTGACGGTCGAAGACGAATTCGACGACGTCACGACGGCTGCTGGTGAGGCGGAAGAAACGAAAGTCGCGTCGATTCAATTGCTGAGCGCCACCTCCGAGCCGGAAGTGGAAATCGAAGAACCGTCGCAGATGCGTCCGGCTCGGAAAGAATCGGGCGCCTGGTTGATGGGAACGATCGACGAACAACGATCCACAACTGAGCCGCGCGCGCCGCGAGCGACGGCGATTCCTGCCTGGAAACGATCGTCCGCGCCGCCGACGCGATTCATGGGACCGGCGCTGCCGCTGGGACGTTGATCATCTCCTCGGAACGGCGGGCCGCATGTACGAGCGCCACTGGCAACTGAAAACCGCTCCCTTCCGCGCGCAACCGGCGGCGGAGTTCTTCTGCTGCCTGCCAGCGTATCAATCGGCCCTGTTGAAACTGCACTATGTGCTGGAACAGCGGCAGGCGTCCGCCGCGCTCATCGGTCCGACCGGGATCGGCAAATCGTTCCTGCTGCGCGTGTTGGAGAGCGAACTGCCGGTGAATATTGGGCCGGTGATCTCCTTGAGCTTCCCGTGCCTCTCGCCGCTCGAACTCGTCCGCTTCCTGGCAACGGAACTCGCCGTCACCGCCGAGCAGCCCGCGCTGCGTGCCGAGGGCCTCGACGAATGGCTGCACGCCTGGGAGCAGTCCCTGCGTTCGCATCGCACCGCGAACCGGCTGCCGGTGTTTGTGGTGGACGACGCGCATCTGATCGAAGACCGCGCCTTGTGGCAGGCGTGGCAAATGCTGCTGGCCTATCGCGAACGGGCCGGCTGCGAGTTCAGCGTCCTCTTCGTCGGCCAACCGGAACTATTGGGCCGCCTGCAGCGCTGGCCGCAGTTGGAGGAACGGCTGGCCCTCGTCTCGACGCTCACACCGCTGTCACACGACGAAACGGCGACGTACATTTCCCGCCGACTCGCCGTCGCTGGACGCACCGCACCGGTGTTCGACGATTCGGCGCTGCAGAGTCTCTGGGAGACCTCCGGCGGCATCCCGCGCCGCATCGACCGGCTGTGCGACTTCAGCCTGCTCGTCGGGTGCGCGGACGGCCTGCAACTCCTCACGGCGGATCACATCGCCGGTGTGTCGCAAGAACTCCGCGGCCGCGCCGCTGCATGACGGGAGTGGCCGAACGATGGACGCTTGCGGGTTCGCGGCGCAAAAAGCTCACCAGCGGAACAGACAAGTGCCCCAGGTGAGGCCGGCGCCGAAACCGGTCAGCAGCAGCGTGTCGCCGCGCGAGAGGCGACCGGCTTGCACGGCTTCGTCGAGGGCGAGGGGAATCGAGCCGCCCGACGTGTTACCGTAGTGCTGCAGGTTGTTGTAGACGCGATTGGTCGGGATGCCGAGTTGTTCCACCGCGTTGTTGATGATGCGGATGTTCGCCTGATGCAGCACGTACAGGCCGACGTCGTCGACCGACAGCCCGCTCTGCCGCAGCACGAGGTCGATCGATTCAGTCAGGGCTCGCACCGCCCACTTGAACACGGACTTGCCGTCCATGTGCAGAAAGTGCTCGCCGGCGTCGAGATCGGCGGCGTTGAGAGGCCGCTTCGAGCCGCCGGCAGGGCGATCGAGCAGATTGCCGCCGCCGCCGTCGGAGCCGAGCTGATAACAGATCAGTCCCTGATGCTGATTTCCTCGGGCGAGCAGCACGGCCCCGGCGCCGTCGCCGAACAAAGGGGCCACTTTTTGATCGTGCGGATTGATGATGCGGCTGTTGCAGTCGCCGCCAATCACCAGCGCAAGTTTGCTGTTGCCGTTGGCGACGAACTGGGCCGCCGTCGTCAGGGCGTACACAAAACCGGAGCACGCCGCGTGCAGATCCATTGCCGGTGCGTCGATGCGCAGCGCTTCCTGCACGAGGTTCGCCGTCGTCGGGCAGTGATAATCGGGCGAAAAAGTCCCAACGACCACGAGATCGACATCACGCGGCGAAAGTCGCGCCGAGCGAAGCGCTCGGCGCGCGGCTTCGATGCACAAATCGCTCGTCGCCTGATGCGGCGCGGCATACCGCCGCGCCTGAATCCCCGTGCGCTGCTCGATCCACGCGGGATCGAACCCGTAACGAGCCTGCAAGTCGGCGTTGGTGACGATTTGATCCGGAACGTATGAACCTAGACCCACGACCTGCACGCCGAGCAGCGATTGAGTCCGCTGACTCCAGCGTGGGCGGGTTTCCTCGTGAGCCTGAGTCATTACACCGGAGAGAGCGGCCTCGGCACCGGAATTCCAATGGCCAGACCCACGGTCCGTCAGGGCGGTCACCGACTCATACATGAAAATTGATCCTTCGGCGGGGGGAACGCCGGATCGTGCATTCGACACTGTGCCATCACGGGTTTTACGAAATTCGCCGATTTTTGGCCAGAGCAAGTCCAGGGACAACCTGGGAAGAATCGGCGAACTCGCGAACCGCGCGGGGAGCCGCTGTGGGGACTATACCCGCCGATTTTGAAACATTCCAGCATCGCGGTTGAATGAAAATCTCTACCCGCGAGAATTTTTCCGCGTTTCAACCCGTGGCAGCGATCGGGGAAACCTGGCGGGATATTTCCATGAGGAAAGGCTGCGAACCCGCAAGCGATCTACGACGGTCGCTGGCGGGTTCGCAGGTTTTCCGAGGAAGCGCGATCAGGCGGGCAACAGCGCCGCCAAATCGGCGTGCGGGCGGGGAATCACGTCGGCGAGGATGAGTTTTCCGCCCAGCCGCTCCACCGTTTGCCGGCCGACTTCGATGGCCGTCTGCACGGCGGCGACGTCGCCGCGGATCATGATCGTCACGTACGCCGCGCCGATTTTCTCTTTCCCCACGAGCGTCACATTCGACGACTTGAGCATGTCGTCGGTCGCATGCAGGGCGGCGACCAGACCTTGGGTTTCCAGCAGTCCTAATGCATTTCCAGCGGCCATGTGCGGTTCTCTCGGCTTGCGGTTATCATACGCCCCCAACATCGGGTTGAGGACGGGTTTCGGATCGGCCAGTTGCTGAGTAACGTCGAGCGGAGCGGCGAGCAGCGACATGACGGCGTGGCTGCCCATCCGTTTCGCCAGTTCGATGCCGGCCTCGCCCGCGGCCTGGACATCAGAGACCGGGCCGACGAGTTTGATGCATTGCCCGGCGCCATCGGCGCTTTCGATTCCCAGGATGCGGACGTTCGCCGTCTTGGAACATCGGTCTGCCACGATGAACGTCGGCGCGAGGTTGTTGACCTCCAACAGCACCAGACTTAAAGGCTCGGCCATGCCGTCAAATTCCCTGCGACCTCGGCGACGGTCAACGTTGACCGTTTGTCAGTTTCAATCGGCCACCGACCTGCGCCGACAAGAGCCGATCCGTCAGCGGCCATTCTGGCGAACTGGGCAGACAGGTTCAACCTTGCCGGTTTTGCTTTCTTGGTGTTAAGTCGGAAAGCGAATCCCGGTTGTGAAGATGTCCCTGGATAATCAACGCTTGCGATTTCGCAGATCATGACCGACGACCTTCTCGAATCGCTCTCTCAACCCGTCGATCTCTCGACACGCGTCATTTACTTTCCGGTCCGGCATCACAGCCCGGCGTGCGCGTGGCATGTCCGGAAGTTAATTTCTGAAATCCGCCCCGACGCCGTGCTGATTGAAGGCCCGCGCGATGCGACGCCGCTGATTCCGCTGCTCGCCCATCCCGAGACCCGGATGCCGGTGGCGATTTACACGACTTACGTCCGCCGGCGCGGTGACGAGCCGCCCGACCGGCACGCCGCCTACTATCCGCTGTGCGATTTCTCACCAGAGTTCGTCGCCTTGAAAGCAGCGCTGGAGATCGGCGCGAAGACGGCGTTCATCGATCTGACGTTCCCCGAAAAGATCGAGGCGCACGTCCACGACCGGGACGAGGGCGCGCCCCTGAGCCGCAAAAGTTCGCAGAGCTTGCAAGATGAAGCGTGGTTCTCGCACAGCCGGCTGCTCGACGCGGCGTGCGTGCGAACCGGGGCCCGCGACCCCGATGATTTGTGGGATCATCTCTTCGAGACCGATTTCCAGCAGCGGTCTACCGCCGATTTCCTACGAAACGTGCTGGCGTACTGCACGCTGGCCCGGCGGGATTACACGGAGGAATCGCTTGCCGCCGACGGTTGCCTGGCCCGCGAGCGGATGATGGCTGCCGCAGTCGCCGAGGAAACGGGCCGTGTGATTGTCATCACCGGCGGGTTCCATACCGTTGCGTTACCACAAACGAACCCCGCGCTGCCCAAGCCGCTGAAGATCGCTCCGGACGATCACCAGTCGGTGCTGATGCGATACAGCTTCGAGCAGTTGGATCGGCTCAACGGCTACGCCAGCGGGATGCCGTCACCCGAGTTTTACCAGCGGATGTGGGACGACCAGAACGTGTCGCATCTCGTTGTGGAGACGGCCCGGTTGTGCCGCGAGCGGAACCTCGGCATCTCCACAGCGGATGCCATCGCCGCGCTGTCGCATGCCGAGCGGTTGGCGTTGCTGCGGGGCCATCAGCGGACGTCGCGGGAGGACCTGCTCGACGCCGTGCGGAGCGTGTTCATCAAAGGGGCCGACGACGCGGAAGGGGTGCCGGTTCTCGCCATTGCCCGGAAATTGCTTGCGGGAGACCGCGTCGGCAACGTCCCCGCGGACGCCGGGCAGCCGCCGATCGTCCACGACTTTCGTCACACGGCGGCGCAATTGAAGCTGAAGCTCGACCGAGTTGAGAAAACTGAAGCGACGCTCGACCTGTATCGCAAGACGGCTCATCGCGACATCAGCCGGCTATTCCACCGATTGAGTTTCCTCGAAGTGCCGTTCGCGAGTTTTCTCCGCGGACCGGATTTCGTCGCGGGTGTGAACCTGGAGCGCATCCAGGAAATCTGGAATTACTCGTGGTCGCCGCAGACGGAATCGTCGCTGATCGAACGGTCGCTGTACGGCTCGACCATCGCCGAGGCCGCAAGCGCCCTGCTGTTGGAGCGCTTCCAGCAGGCCGAGGAACAGGGCCAGGGCCGCAGTGCCGGCACGGCGACGCAACTCGTGCTGCACGCCTGCCGGATGGGACTGCATCGCCACACGCCCGATCTGCTGGCAAGGATTGGCGTGCTGCTGGCCGAGGATTCCGCGCTCGACTCCGTGGTGACGGCGCTGGAAACGCTGCTCGTCCTGGAAGTCTCGCGCGAGCCGCTCGAAGCCCATCACCTGGATGGACTACGTGAACTGGCGCGGACGGCGTATCGCCGCGCGTGCTACCTGATCCCACTCCTCGTCAACACGCCGCCGGAAGACGAGGCGAAAATGCTCGACGCGCTGAACGCACTGTTGCAAGCCGTCCATTCGCTGGGAGACGACGCCGATTTGCAGCATCTGCGCACCGACGCCCTGCGGCAACTCCTGGCGACGACCGGCGGCAGTGCGGCCCTCCGCGGCGGCGCAGCCGGCCTGCTCTACGGCGACGGCGCGTTGACCGAGGACGAGCTCGTCGTGCGGCTGCGGGGACATTTGCTCTCCTCGCGAGACGACGGCGTCGATGGCCCGAACTTCCTACGCGGACTGCTCAAGACGTCGCGCACCGTGCTGTGGCTTGCGCCAACAGTGGTTGCGGCGGTGAACGATGTCGTCCGCGGCTGGGATCAAGATCGGTTTATCAAGATGCTGCCGCTCTTGCGGCTCGCATTGTCCGACCTGACTCCGCGCGAGACCGACGCCGTCGCAAAGCAGGTCGCCGCGCTCCTCGGCGCGGAGAGCTTGAAAGTCGATCATCTGCCCGACGTCGACAGCGCCGAAATGTTGCGTGCTGTCACCGTTGACGCGATGGTCCGCGCGTCGCTCGCCGCGGACGGGTTAGACGAATATGCTTCCGGCTGACTATGATGCTTCATTGCAACTGCTATTCAACCACTTGAAGCCAACGGGCTGTGCCCAGCGGCTCTAAAGACATCACCTGTTGAGATCCGAACATGCCCACTTTGCAGAAAACTCTCATCCGCGTCGGGCACAGTCCCGATCCCGATGACGCCTTCATGTTTCACGCTCTCGCCAACGGCAAGATCGACACCGGACCCTATGAATTCACGCACGAGTTGCAGGACATTCAGACGCTCAACCAGCGGGCGCTGAACGGTGAACTGGAACTCACGGCGGTCAGCCTGCACGGCTACGCCTACATGACCGACAAGTACGCCCTGTGCGCCTGCGGGTGCAGCATGGGGGACGACTACGGTCCGATGATCGTCGCCAAAACCCCCGGGGCGCTGTCCGATTTCCGCGGCAAGACGATCGCCGTCCCCGGCAAGCTGACGACGGCCTATCTCGCGTTGAAACTCGCGCTCGGAGACGACTTCACGCCGGTCGTCTACCCGTTCGATGAAATCCTCGACGTGACGGCTGCCGGCAAAGTTGACGCCGGGCTGATCATTCACGAAGGGCAATTGACGTATCAGAACCAGGGGCTGCACCTGATCGTCGACCTCGGCAAGTGGTGGCTGCAAGAGACCGATTTGCCGCTGCCGCTCGGCGGCAACGCCATCCGCCGCGACCTTGGCCCCCAAGTCATGCAGGACGTGACCGCCTTGCTCAAGCAGAGCATCCGTTACGCCCTCGATCACCGGGCCGAAGCCTTGGCGTATGCGTTGCAGTTCGGCCGCGACCTGGATCGCAGCCAAGCCGATAAGTTCGTCGGTATGTACGTCAACGACTGGACGATCGACTTCGGCCCCCGCGGCCGCCAGGCCGTGAAAACGCTCCTCGACCGGGCCTACCAAGCCAAGATCATCCCGCATCCGGTGAATGTGGAGTTCATCGGGTAGAAAAGCAAAGCCGTTTCTCCGCAGATTTCGCAGATTTCGCAGATAAGAAGGAAAGGGCAAATAAGATTCTTTTCCAACCAGCGCTTCTGCTCTGGTCCTGAAATCTGCGTTCATCTGCGAAATTGCGGATAAGACTCTTCTGAGATTTGAGCGCCGCAGTGACACCTTTGACGATCTCTCCGAAGCGCCGCTACCTGGTGTCGTTCAATCCGAAACGGATTCCGCACCTGTTCACGGATATTCTGATCATCGGCGCGGGAATCGCCGGGATTCGGGCCGCGCTCGCCGTCGACAAGAAGCTGCACGTCGTCGTCGCGACGAAAGACCGGATCGACTTGTCGAACAGCGCGTGGGCCCAGGGAGGCATCGCGGGGGTCTTCGATCCGGAAGACGCCATCGAGAACCACGTTGCCGACACGATCGCCGCCGGCAAAGGACTGTGCAATCACGAGATCGTGGAACTTGTCGTCGGCGAGGCGCCGGAGCGGATTCGCGAACTCGCGGCGCTCGGCGCGATGTTCGACCGCGAGCGGGGCGAGATCGCGCTCACGCAGGAAGGGGGGCACAGCCACCGCCGCGTCGTGCACGCACTGGGCGACGCCACCGGCAAGGAGATCATGCGTGCGCTCATCGACCGCGTGCGCGGCGAGCCGACCGTTGACGTCTGGGAGAAGACGTTCACTCTCGACCTGTTGACCTACGAAGGCGAATGCCGCGGGGCGCTTGTCTGGAACCCGGAGCACGGCAAGACGTTCGTCTGGGCGAAACAGACGATTTTGTGCACCGGCGGAGCGGGACGATTATTCCGCGAGACGACCAACCCCGACATCGCCACGGCGGACGGTCAGGCGATGGCGTTTCGCGCCGGAGCCGAGCTGCGCGACATGGAGTTCATGCAATTCCATCCCACGGTCCTCTACATCGCGGGCAGCTCGCGGCATCTCATTTCCGAAGCGGTGCGCGGCGAAGGGGGCGTGCTCCGCGACGTGCACGGCTATCGTTTCATGCCGGATTATGATCCGGCCCTCGAACTCGCCCCGCGCGACATCGTCAGCCGGTCGATCACGCGGCAGATGGAAAAGACGCGGCATCACTGTGTCTACCTCGACGTGACGCATCTGCCGAAAGAATTGATCGCCGAACGTTTCCCGCACATCGGCCGCGTCTGCGCCGAGTTCGGTCTCGATCTGACGCGCGACCTCATCCCCGTGAGGCCCGGCGCCCACTACATGATCGGCGGCGTCTCGGTCGATGCCGAGGCCCGGACCACGTTGCCGCGATTGTGGGCCGCGGGCGAGGTGACGTCGACCGGCCTGCACGGGGCGAATCGGCTGGCGAGCAACAGCCTGCTCGAAGGGTTGGTCTTCGGTTTGCGCGCTGGCCGGAATGCGTCGTCCTCAGCGCTTGGTGAATCGGACCGCTTCACTGCCTTGCCGTTACAGGCCGACACCGTGACGGAATTGCCGAAGGACGACCTGCAACTCGACGACTTATTGAATTCGCTCAACAGCGAGATGGGCCGGCACGTCGGCATCGAACGGAACGCGGCGGGGCTGGAGAACGCTTTACGGCAAGTCGAATTCTGGGACCGTTACGTCGGCCCGCGGGAGTTCGCGTCGGTGCAGGGATGGGAGTTGCAGAACATGCTGCTCGCCGCCCGAATGATGATCCGCGCCGCCATCGCCCGCACCGAAAGCCGCGGCGTCCACTACCGGACCGATTACCCGCAGACTGATCCGCAGCAGGCGCACCATATTCCTTTGATCGCGGATTGATAAGCCCTATCTTGCGTGCGGGGCGTAAGCCCCCTGAATACGGTCACTCGGTGAATGGTCGAATGGATCTCATGCGCTGCCATAAAGACGCTTTTCGGCTTATCCAGACCTATTCTTCTAGTCATGACCTGAAAGAATTGAAAAACGGACTGGCAGCCCTCGATGCGAGTTACAGCGAGTATGAGTGGGAGTTGAACCTCAGAAATCTCGCGAGCTACTCGCTCAAAACTTGTGATAAGAGCCTCTTAAACTATTGCATCTCGAATGGCTTTCAGTTCAATTTTGATCACGACGTCGTAACTTCGTCGATTCAAAGCTTCGGCGATCGGATTGATATCCTCGCGTTTCTGCAACGATGTGGCGTCGACTTGCACAGCGAGCGGGATCACAATCTGGTAAGTCCGTTACATATTGCTGCTCGCGAGAACTGTTGCCAGTCAATCCGCTTTCTTATTTCTCAAGGCGCCGATCCGAACGAACGCGCCGGCGACGATGACGAGTTGTCTCCGCTCGATGTGGCTATTGACCATCGGCATCTTGAAGCGCTGACAGCCTTGTTGGAGTGCGGCGCCTCGCCATCAAACGTTAATGACAGCTTGGGTATGAGTGCACTAGATCGCGCAAAACGTCTCGATTGGAAGGAAGGAATAGATGTCCTTGGCAGATTCCTGGCTTAAGACGCTACTAACTCTTCTTTTCTGCACGTCGTCTCTTGCTGTTGCCGCCGAGCCCGAGTGGCCCGACCGCCTGATCGGCTGCACCGAGTTCCGGACGAATCTTCCTGGTGGACGGCATGCGAACGTCGCCACCATGCGGGCGACCGTTCGCAAAGCCGATGGAACCGGGCGGAAAGCCCTCGGCGAAGAATTGATCGACGAGCCGTATGCCTGGACGCAGTTCGCCGGCTGGTCGCCCGACGGAAAAATCGCGGTCATCTACCGCGTCTGGGAAAGCCTCGAAAACGGGAAATGGGAAGAGGAAAACAAAAATTTCCGGTTCACCCCCGACGGCTGGAAGCTCGACAGCTATCTGTACGATCTCGCGACCGGGAAAGCGGACAACCTCACCGCGGTGGAGCGCGTCAGCTTCTACAACGCCGGGCTGTTCTTCTGGCCGAACGATCCGACGAAGCTTGGGTTCACGGCGCTGATCGACGGCAACTCGCACCCGTTCCGCATGGACCGCGACGGCAAGAACAAAGTCGACCTGACGAAAGAATCGAACCTGTTCTCCTACGGGTTTCAAAGTTCGCCCGACGGCAAGCGCATTGCCTACCACCAGAGCTATCAAATCGTGCTGGCCGACGCCGACGGCTCACACGCTACGAGAGTGGAAACGGGCCACTCGTTCAACTTCGCGCCGACGTGGTCGCCCGACGGGAAGCATGTGCTGTTCGTCAGCGGCGAGCATTACAACTGCCATCCGCACATCGTGCAGGCCGACGGCACGGGACTGAAGAAACTCGCCGACCGCGACGGCTATCCCGGTGTAACGGAGTTCCTGGATGTCTTCGATCATCATGGCGGGTCGAGCGACACGCCGATCTGGCTGAAAGACGCGAAGTCCGTGATCTATACGGCGAAAGTCGGCGACAACGTGGAACTCTTCCGCGTCGATCTCGACGGCCAATCGGAGCAATTGACAAAATCCCCCGCCGGCACGACGCACTATCACCCGCAAGTCTCGCCCGACGGCAAGTTCCTGGTCTACGGCACGAAGCGCGACGGCGCTCGCCAGATTGCTGTGATGCGCCTCGCCGACCGCGCCGAGCGCCAGCTCACGCACCTGAAACGCGGCCACGCTGCCATGTGGCCGCACTGGCAGCCGTAAGATAATTACGAGCCGTAGAGTTCGTGCATCACCTGGCCGCTGCACAGCGAGAGCGGGCGGCCGAGTTGGTCGCGAAGTTCGGCATGCCCCGGCACGCCGAGCGCGGCGAATAGCGTCGTTCCCAGATCGTCAGGCGAGAAGGAACGCGTCGTCGGCTGGCCGCCCAGCGCGTCCGAGCGGCCAATGACCTGGCCGCCGATTACACCGGCTCCGGCAAACAGTGCGGTGTAAACCGCCGCCCAATGGTTACGGCCGACATATTCCGCGCCGGGGACCATCGAGATTTCCGGCGTGCGGCCGAACTCGCCCGTCATGACGACCATCGTTTCGTCAAGCAGGCCCGTCGCCGAGAGATCGTCTAGCAGCGCGGAGACTGCCCGATCGAGCGGCGGCAACAATGTATCGCGCAATCCGACAAAATTCTTTTCGTGCGTGTCCCACGTCTGAACCGGGCCCATGTTCGCCTGCACGATCGACACGCCGGCCTGCACCAGGCGACGCGCCAAGAGAAGCGATTGTCCGAACGTGTGCCGTCCGTAGCGGTCGCGGACGTCGTCCGGCTCGCGCTCCAGTTGGAACGCCTGAGCCATCTTGCCGGACGTCAGCAAGTCCAGCGCGGTGCCGTGCAGATCGCCGTACTCGCCTGCTTCTGCTGCGGCGAGTCGCGGCAAGCGTTCCTGTTCGAAGCGTTCGAGCAACTTTTGCCGTCGATGAACCCGCTCCAGCGTAATGCCGGCCGGCAAGGACAGCGTCTCTTCGCGAAACGACTGCCGGTTGGGATCCTGATTCAACTGCCACGGATCGTGTTTCGGAGCGAGATAGCCGGCATGCTGGCCGGGCCACGGCGTCGCGCCGCCGGCCAGTGGATACGGGAGCGCCACGCCGTTGGGAATGCCGTCGCCGCGCGGGCGAAGATAGTCGTAAGCCGCCGCGTAGCTGGGCCAGTCGTTGCGCGACGCCGCGTTTGCCGCGTCGCCCGGCAATTGCCGCGGCATCACGTGCCCGGTGAGCGCCTTGTGCGTCGCGGGGAAGTGATTGTTTTCCGTGTGCGACATCGTGCGGACGAGCGCAAAATTCCGCGTTCGCTGCGCAAGCAGCGGCAGATGTTCGCAGATGTCGATTCCCGGCACGTCGGTGGCGATCGGCCGAAAGTCGCCGCGAATCGTCTCCGGCGCATCCGGCTTCATGTCGAACGAATCGTGCTGCGCCAATCCGCCGGGCAAATAGATCAGCAGCACCGACTTTGCCCGCCGGACAGGTGTATCGTCCGACGCGCTCGCCAAGACCGGCAAACCAAATGCTGCCGCCCCGCTCGTGCGCAGCCAGTCGCGCCGCGTCAGTTGCAGCCTCAGAGCGGAAGTCGATGAAGACCACGCCATCGGAGTGTCACCTCGGTATCGTCTTTTGTTGACAAAACCAGATTAGACGAAATACCAAGGCGTGTCCAGATTCGACGCGACTTCGATTCCCGACTCTACGTCTGAGGCTGGATGGAGCTCCGTGGGTATGGATAATAGCATGGTCAGTCCATTCTCAATTTGACGATGAAAGGCATTCTGATGCTGCGCTCCGGCTTCGCTCTCGGCTTAACCCTTTTGTTGGCATCCTCCACCTTCGCCGACGATCTCCCCAAGGACAAGCTCGACAACACCGGTTTCGAGACGATCTTTGACGGCAAGACGCTCAAGGGCTGGCACGTCAGTGCGCAGACCGGGCATAGCCGCACGAGCGGGAACAAGTCGGGGGGGAAATGGGTTGTCGACGGCGGCGCCATCGTTGGCAGTCAGGATGTCCCCGGCAACGGGGGAATCATCCTCACGGATAAAAACTACGGCAACTTCGAAGTCATCGTCGAGATGAAAAACGACTATGGCCCCGACAGCGGCCTGTTCCTCCGCAGCACCGAGAAAGGCCAGGCCTACCAGTACATGGTTGATTACCACGACGACGGCAACCTCGCGGGCATTTACGGTGAGGGACTCTCGGGCGGCATTCATCAGCGGAACTTCGACTTCGGCAAGGCGAACGATCCGTCGATCATCCTGCCGAAGGCGGATGCCGTCACGAAGTGTCCCGTCACGCCGGAGCAGTGGAAGCAACTCTGGAAGGACGGCGAATGGAACGAGCTGCGGGCGCGAATCGTCGGAAACCCGCCGAAGATCACCACGTGGATCAACGGCGTGAAATTCACCGAGTTCGAAGACAAGGAGAAGCGCCACCCGGACGCCGGCGGCATCGCGTTGCAAGTCCACGGCGGCGGCGATTACACGAAACAGTTCGTGCGGTACAAGGGGATCAAGATCAAGGAGATCGAGAAATAGCCCTGCCGCTCAGTCCTGCACGGTGTCGTGGCTGGCGAGTTCGAGCAGGTGCAGGAAGTCGGCGTCGTCGCGGATCGGGTCGAAGTCGGTTTCGTCGTCGATCAGCTTCCGCAGATCGGTTTGCATCCGCAGCGCGCGTCCGAGCCACGAGAGGGCTTGGTCCTTATTCCCGGCGAGGGCGTAGTAGCAGGCCAGGTTGTAGAGGACGATCGGCTCGTCGCGGTGGTTGAGGTACGCCTGGTGCATGACGTCGATCGACTTCGGCAACTGGTCGGTCCGCTTGTAGCACCAAGCCAGGCCCATCAGGACGTCGAGCTCGTCGGATTGCGCTGCCTGGGCGCGCTGATACGCCTTGATCGCCGCCTTGTACTCGTTCCGGTCGCGAAGCGCCTCGCCGCGGAGCAGGTTCCACTCGAACGCGACGGCATCGGGATCGTCGACCTCCTCAAGTTCGGCCAGGGCCTGATCGGCCATGTGCAACAAGAGATAACCGCGGGCCGCTTCGAGCCGGCGCTGCATACGGCGTTGGGAGTTATAGATCATGATCAAGGATTCTCTGCGGGAGCCGTTGTGCCGCGAAGCACAAGCGTTTGGATAACTCTCAACCCTCAACTCTCGACCATCAACCCTACTCGACCGTGACACTCTTTGCCAGGTTTCGCGGGCGGTCGACGTTGCAGCCGCGGAGGACGGCGATGTGGTACGCCAGCAGTTGCAGCGGGATGCTGGCCACCATCGGTTGCAAGTACTCGTCGACATCAGGGATGAAGATCACGTCGTCGGCGAGCGTCGTCACCCGGTCGTCGCCGTGGCAGGCGACGGCGATGATCGGACCCCGCCGCGCCCGCACTTCCTCCAGGTTGCTGATCACCTTCGGATAGATGTGGCCGTGCGGCACGATGAAGACACTCGGCGTGTCCTCGTCGACGAGCGCGATCGGCCCGTGCTTCATCTCCGCCGCCGGATAGCCTTCCGAGTGAATGTAGCTGATTTCCTTCAGCTTCAGCGCTCCTTCGAGCGCCACCGGAAAGTTGTAGAGCCGGCCGAGGTACAGAAAGTTCTCGGCCTGGTAATACTTGAGGGCGATCTCTTTCACGACGTCGTGGCATTCGAGCGTCTGGCGGATGATGTCCGGCATCTCGCGCAAGTGCGAGATCAGCCGTTTCCCCGCCGGGTGCGACAGATGCCGCATGCGGCCGAGAAACAAGGCCAACAAAGTCAGCACGCAGACTTGGGATTTGAACGCCTTCGTCGACGCCACGCCGATCTCCGGCCCAGCGTGCAGATAGATGCCGCCGTCGGCCTCGCGGGCGATCGTCGAGCCGACGACGTTGCAGATGGCGAGCGTCGGGTGCCCTTTCCGTTTGCATTCCCGCAGCGCGGCGAGCGTGTCGGCCGTTTCGCCCGATTGCGTGATGGCGAAGATCATCGTCCGGTCGCCCATCGGCGGGTTGCGGTAGCGCAGTTCGCTAGCGTACTCAACTTCCACCGGCATGCGGGCGAACTCTTCGATGAGATACTCGCCGACCAGCCCGGCGTGCCAACTGGTGCCGCAGCCGGTGAGGACCACGCGGTCGATGCGGCGGAGTTGCTGTGGGTCCATGTTCAGGCCGCCGAACTTCGCCGTGGCTTCTTCCTCGTCCAACCGGCCGCGGAGCGCGTTTTCGATCGTCTGCGGCTGCTCGAAGATCTCCTTGAGCATGTAATGCTCGTACTCGCCGAGGTCGATATCCTGCGACGTGTGTTCGAGGACTTTAATCTCGGGCGTCTGCGTGCCGGTGTCGCGATGGAGCACCTGCAGGCTGTCGGGCCGCAGCAGGGCGATCTCGCGATCGCTGAGATAGACGACTTCCTCGGTGTTGCCGACGAGGGGGCTGGGATCGCTGGCGAGATAATGTTCGCCGCGGCCGATGCCGACGACGAGCGGGCTGCCGAGCCGGGCCGCGATGAGCAGTCCGGGACACTCGCGGAACATGATGCCGAAACCGTAGGTTCCTTTGAGCCGCTGCAGGGCTTTCTCGACGACGCGCTGACAGATCTCTGGGTCCGACGGATCGTTGCCGGCTTTGGTTTCCTCTTCGAGGATCGCGGCGAGGAGATGCGCGGCAACTTCGGTGTCGGTTTGAGTCCGGAAGACGTAGCCGCGGGCTTCGAGATGGTTCCGCAGATTGGCGTGATTCTCGATCACGCCGTTGTGGACCACGACGACTTCGCCGTTGCCGCCGACGTGCGGGTGGGAATTGGTGTCGCTCGGCGGGCCGTGCGTGGCCCAGCGGGTATGTCCCATGCCGAACGTGCCGTGGATCGGCTCGTGCTCGCAGAGGTCGGCGAGGAGTTGGACGCGGCCGGTCTTCTTGCGGATTTCGATGCCGCCGCCGTTTTGGACGGCGATGCCGGAACTGTCGTACCCGCGGTATTCCAGACGGAAGAGGCCTTCCATCAGGAAGTCATACGCGTTCTTCGGCCCCACATACCCGACGATGCCGCACATGTTCGACTCCTTCCTGGAATTGTAACGCCAGCGGCCCTGCCGTCGCGGGGAGATCGTTTGGTGGCTGTTCCTGATAACAAATGCGGACGTGGGAAGTCAACGGGGGCCTTCAGTTGGAGTCCCGGCTTTAGCCGGTCTGATGCACGGGTGATTGATCCTCCAGACCGACTGAAGCCGGGACTCCAACGGTGGGTACCTGGGGTCGTTCATGTTGCAAAAGGCCTGATAGCGTCATCGGGGTCAAAAGATGTTCTTAGCGCGAGTTGGACGGTTCAAGCGCGTCAGCCGGTAATGCGGGGCCGTTCTGCATTTCTCGAATCCATTCACGCAGGCTCCCTCTACACCAAGTCGTGTCTCTCTCCATTATGGTTTTGTTCAGAGCTTCCAGGTGTTCCTCGCATAAACCGAAGATCGAACTTCCCCAGTGCAATTCTTCTTCCACGACGTCAGCCGCAGTCTTACCGCATATCGCACAACGCGAGAGGCGAACATACTCGGCTCCCAGTAATATCCCCACAATTACGACAGGGATGCAGGTTAAAAACGCGAGAATCAATGCCCCGCGACGAGTAGCTAACGACATGAAGGCTCCTTACAAATAAAACATTACGGAGATTATTCAAGGTGCAGCGCGGAGCGCGCAATATCCCCTCCGGACCGGCTAAAGCCGGGACTCCATCGCAAAAAGGCACTTTACAACAAAAGACACAATCGGTAGGATCAAATGGCCAGTGTGGAACTCCCGGCGATACGATGGTCGAACTTTAGGTTCGACTCTCAACCCTCTCAACCCTCTCAACTCCCATCAGGTGAATCATGTCCACGCCCCGCATTGATGATCGCGATTGGTCGAAATTGTCGCTCGGCGAACGGATCCGGATGCTCGAAGTGGAAGGGTATCTCGTGTTGCCCGACTTGCTTTCCGCCGAGCAGATCGCGGCGTTGAAGCGCGAGACGGCGAAGTTCGAAACGAAGGCCGTCGATTACAGCGTCCATCAGCAGGTGCGGCCGAATGTGCAGTTCGTCGGCGGCGAAGTCTCCCGGCTCGCGGCGCATCCGCCAACAATGTCGTTCCTCAAAGAGTTGTTGGGGGACGACATCATCGCCATGAGTTACCACTACGCCCGCTCCGAGCCGGGGCATCCGGGGATCAGCCTGCACGCCGACGGGCAGCCGTATGGCTCGGAGATCTTCGGCTACGAAGGAAGCTGCCCGTGGCTGGTGCGGGTGCTGTATTACCTCGATGATCTCACGCCGGACGTGTCGCCGTTCCGCGTAGTGCCGCATTCGCATCTCAGCATGCACCCGGACGGCAATCCTTATGCGCGGTACAAGCTGCATCCGGAGGAAGTGATGGTCCCGGCAAAAGCGGGCTCGGCGGTGCTGATCAATCACCGCGTGTTTCACGGTAACTTCCCGAACACCGGCACGCGGGCCCGCGAACTGCTCGCCATCGGCTATCGCCCCGGCTGGGCGGGACCGATCGACAAGGTCGAGCCGTGGGATGCGGCGGAAGTGGCCAAACTCCCGGCGGACGTGCGCTGGGTATTCGGCGACCGCAACCAGCGCATCTGGGATTTCGGCGGTGGCAACAAGCCGACCAACATGCGCAGCGAAGCCCCCGGCATGAACCCCAGCCGGTGGGAGCGGAAGTAGTCCAAAACCGGGACCGCAGATTTCGCAGATTGAAGCGGATGATCGCAGATTCAAGACGGAGGATGGATCACAAAGAGATAGAAATGGGGCGTCATGCCAATTCGGGTGGCACGCCCCTGAGGCTTGGCGAAGGGCGTGGGTTTTCGCCTGTTCGCCACGCCCATCGAAGACTCTGGGCGTGCCACCCGCAAAGTCCAGTTTTGCCTTTGCAGCCAATCTTCTGCTTGAATCCGCATCCATCTGCGAAATCTGCGGTTCCTGTCTTTCCCTCCGAGGAATGATCTGACGAAAGTACGGCTGCCCAATTTGCCGATAGTGACGAAGCCAACGGATGTGCGGAAAGGATCGGTTCTGCGCATTCTGCGGGTCAAATGTTCCGTAGAGCCTTCTCGAATCGGGAGAAGCATCGGCGGAACTACTGGGGCGATCGGGGCTTGCGACTGGCCCCGAACAGGGTGGGGGGCAGGGAATGCGTCGTCAGATGACGCGGCTGCGGGCCGTCGTTTTCATGTTGGCGTCGGTCGCGCAAGGATCGGCGTTCGCCCAAGAGGGGTTGCTCCTCAGCGGCGTCGGACCGATCAATCGCTCGATGGGCGGAGCGTCGACCGCGGCGCCCATCGACGCCAGCGGCGCGCTCCACTGGAATCCCGCGTCGATCTCCGGACTGGCGCAGTCTGAACTCGAGTTCGGCGTCGAACTGCTCTATCCGCAGATGGACCTCAGTTCGTCGATCGCGCCGGGAACGCTCGGCGGCGGCTTTCCCCCCGTGGGATTGTCGGGCAGCACCGACAGCAACTCTGGCGTGTTCGCGATTCCGACCATCGGCCTGGTCTATCGTCCGCAGAACGAACCATGGACGTTGGGTCTAGGCGTGTTCGGCATCGGCGGCTTCGGCACGAACTATGCCGGCAGCTTGACGAATCCCGTCCTCACCGCGACGCCCCCGAACGGCGTGGGACTCGGACCGCTCTATTCGAAATTGCAGCTCATTCAGATCGCGCCGACGCTCGCCTACCAACTCACGGACAACCTCTCGGTCGGCATCGCGCCGACGGTGACGATGGCTGACCTGAGCCTCAATCCTCAATTTCTCTCCAGCCCCGACGACGCCAACGGCGACACATTTGCGAATTATCCGTCGGGAACCAATGGCCGTTCGAGTTGGGGCCTGGGCATGCAGGCCGGCGTCTTTCTGACGACGGAAAGCTGCTGGAACTTCGGCGCGTCGATCAAGAGCCCGCAATGGATGCAGGCGTTTCAGTGGAACGCCACCGATGAACTCGGCCGGCCCCGCAACGTCCGCACCCATTTCGATCTGCCTTACATTTTGTCGTTCGGCACGTCGTACACCGGCTTCGAACGCTTCGTGCTCGCCGCGGACGCGCGGTATTACGGCTACGGCACCACGCAGGGCTTCGATCCCGCGGGCTTCGATGCGACCGGCGCGATCACCGGGTTGGGCTGGCGGAGCATCTTCAGCGTGGCGCTCGGCGGGCAGTACCAGGCGACGGACGCCATGTCGCTGCGGCTCGGTTACGTGTGGAACCAAAACCCGATTCCCGATCAGAACACGCTGTTCAACGTCATCTCGCCGAACATCCTGATGCACACGATTTCGTGCGGCTTGTCATATCGGCTCACGTCGAACCTGGATGTGTCGCTGGCGTACTTGCACGCCTTCGAGAACTCCATTTCCGGGGCGCTTTATGCGCCCCTCTTCGGCCCGCTCGCCGGCACGTCGGTCACCAGCCGCGTCGCCGCCGACGCCCTCATCGGCGGCTTGACGGTGAAGTTCTGAGCGACCGGCAGAAAAGCCGAAGAATAGTTCCGCAGATTTCACAGATGGTCGCAGATTCCAGCAGTGACTTGATCAGATTCCTGCATTGATTTCCTGCTTCAAATCTTCGTACATCTGCGAAATCTGCGGACCAGGATTTCTCTTAACCCAACGACTCGGCGAGTACGGGTTGGCCGCTTTGGATCGCGGCCAGAGCTTTGAAGAGTTCGCGCGGCTGGATGGGTTTGGTGAGGTAGCCGTCCATACCGGCCTGGAGGCATTGGTCACGGACTTCCGACGTGGCGTGGGCCGTCATCGCGAGGATGGGAATGCGGACGCCCGTTTGCCGTTCGCGCTCGCGAATGGCTTGCGTCGCGGTGAGGCCGTCCATCTCGGGCATTTCCAGGTCCATTAGCACGACGTCGTAGCCGCCGTGTTCCGACAGTTCGACGGCTTCGCGGCCATTGTCCGCCGTATCGACCTGATGGCCGGAAAGTTCCAGCAATCCCTTCGCGACCTCCTGATTGACCGGTGCATCGTCGGCCAGCAGGATCCGCATCGGCGCGACTTCGACGACTTCGTCCGCGACGGTTTCGGCGGCGCTGCGCGCTTCCAATCCCAACGCTTCCTGAATCGTGGCCCTCAGTTCGGAGACTTTTGACGGCTTCGAGAGATGCCAGGTGAACTCGTTCGGCTCGGGAGACGATTCTTGCTCGGCATGCTTGGGCGGAACGAGCAGAATCACCGGCAAGCGGGCGAACTCCGGTTGGGCGCGCAGTTGCCGGACCAGCGTCCAGCCATCCTGCTCGGGCATCCCGGCGTCGATCACCGCGAGTTGGAACGGCACACCGGCCTTGTCCGCGTAGTTCAGCATCATCAACGCGATGTCGGCGCTCGGCACCGCCTGCGGCGCCAGGCCGATGCTGCCGAAGGTTTCCTCCAGCGCTTGCCGGCTCGTCGCGTGATCGTCGACGACGAGGACCGGCACGCTAGGAAGTTGTGCCGACGCCGGTGCGCTCTCCGCCACGGCAAAGTGCGCCGTGAAATGAAACGTGCTTCCCGTGCCCGGTTCGCTTTCGACCCAGATGTCGCCTTGCATCAACCGCACGAGCTGCGACGAAATCGACAGCCCCAATCCCGTTCCGCCGAAGCGGCGGGTGATGGAATTATCGGCCTGGCTGAACGCCTGGAAGATGCGCTGCTGCTGTTCCGGCGTGATGCCGATCCCCGTGTCGCGGACCGTGAAGTGGAGTTGCACGTCGTTGTCGGTCCGCGTTTCGGCGCGGACCTGCACGAAGACTTCGCCGGCGGACGTGAACTTGATCGCGTTCCCCACGAGGTTGACGATCACCTGGCGCAACCGTCCAGGATCGCCGTGCACGATCGCCGGCACGTCGCGGTCGACCTGGTAGTTCAATTCCAAGCCGCTCTGCGCGCTGCGGACGGAAAGGATGCGCACCGCGTCGGCGACCGACTCGTGCAGATCGAAGGGAATGGTTTCCAGCTCCATTCGTCCCGATTCGATCTTGGACAGATCGAGAATGTCGTTGAGCAGCCGCAACAGCGAATCGGCCGACTGCTGGACGACGGTGAGATAGCTCTTCTGCTGGGCCGTGAGTTTCGTCATCAGTGCCAGATTGTTCATGCCGATGATGCCGTTCATCGGCGTGCGGATTTCATGGCTCATCGTGGCGAGGAACTGGCTCTTGGCGCGGCTGGCG
>CAZDGB010000038.1:0-4604 GCA_964504645.1 uncultured Planctomycetaceae bacterium
CATAACGGCTCTAATAACTATCACCATTCCCTCAGCAAATCCGCCGACCGCCAGCAGCCCGGTTGGTCCGGTCGCCGCGACGGTTGCACCGGAGGTCAAGGTTTGAATCGGAACGGCACTGCTTGGTGGCGGCAGCGACGGGACTTTGATGGCCAGCATTCGCCCGCAGGCCGGACAGGGACCCCCGCCGGTCGAGGCCACGATTTTCTCATCAATCTGGAGTCGAGCTGTGCAATGGGGACACGTGATCAACATAGTGATTTCCTGCAAAGGGCCCTGTTTCTGTCGCCACTTCGCAAATCAGATCACCAAAAATGGACAAACTCGGACAAGAAGAATTCAAATCCTTCGAAAAAATCGCAACTTCAATAATTTCGGTCGTTGGGACCTACCATCGGTGATCGTGCTGTTGGAGATCTCGACCTGGTAATTGTCGAGCTGACCACTTTGCATGCGGATGGTCCCTTCTCCGAGCGCGCCGTTGCCGTCGAAGGTCGACGAGCCGATGCCGAGGGCGGAGTCATTGAGCGAATCGACGGCGTAGCCGGTGTTGTCGTCGGCATCGAGCCGGAATAAGGCGACGTAATCATTGTTGGTCGACGAGACGCCGGTCTGATTCGCGGAGAGTTTGACCCAATCGAGTTCGACGCTGCCGGCATTGCTGAAGATCACGCCGGTCGTGGTGTTCTGGATTGTGCCGCCGGAGTTGACCACTCCGTTACCCGTGATTCAGAACGTACCGGTCGTGTTGCTCAAGCAGGAGCGCTTCGATTTGCGTGATCGCACGGGGTGTCGCCGCCGCCGAGACAGCCTTCACCATGATTTGATCGACTCTGATAAATCGCACGGGCTGCGGCGCATTCGCCGCCTGCGTTTCGGATCCCCGCGAACGCGACACCAAGGGCAACCAACCAGCCGATGGCTCGAATGACTGTCATGTGTTTTGTCCAATAACGATGAGGCGTGAATTGCACTATTGCCGTACAAGCTCGACCGATTGAACGCCGTCGATCCGGTTCAAACCTGCAACAAATCGGGGGAGATCCATCGTCGTCCACAATGCGCGGAAGGTCGCCGTGAATACGATTTCCACGGCGGCGCCCTGGCGTGTCGTGCCGGTGGAAATGATCGACCAATTGTCGAGATATTCGTCAAACGTCGGACGAAGCAGTTCTTCGGCATCGCGTCCCAGCCCGAGACGGATGGTGAGGAGATAGCCAGCGGCCTCTGGTCCTGTTCTAAGTCGCCGGCGATCCAAGCCCACGGCGAGACAACCGATCAACGGGATACCGGTCAGCGGCACCAGCCAGACGCCGGCTCCGATCGCCATGCCCACGATGACGGCGAAGATCACAAAGGCCGTGTCCCGCGTGTCATCCACCACGGTCCGAAAGCGAACGATCGACAGCGCTCCCACCAGTCCGAATGCTCGGGCTACGCTGTTGCCTATGACGAGCGTCACCATGGCGATCAAAACCGTCAGCAGAACCAGTGTCGACCGAAACATCCCCGCATCGGACTTGCGGTGACCGTGTGCCACATGCCCAATGGATGCCACGCACAGTCCAGCCGCAGCGGCCATCAGCAGTCTGACTGCGATGTCGACCAACGTGACATCCAACCCGCCGTTCGCCGGACTGGTCAACCACTCAGGCATGCCGTCCTCCTGAGTGAGCCGGACCGCCGAGAGAAGCGAGGCACGACCGATATTTGGAAGCGCCGCTCGGCGACAGTTGCAGTTCTTCCACCATGGTCTTGAATAATCTCGGCATGTCGCCGCGAAACTTGAACTCGCAGACGACGCGGTCTTCGTACAGCCGATGCCCTCCTTCGAACGAGGCGACGATCCAGGATGTGGCAAGCATGCCGGCGATGTCGCGGTCAAAAGTGAGCCGGATCGCACCGTTTTCGCCCATACCGCAATACGCTGTGCGGCGATACCGGATCGCCAGCACCGGCGACAAACCGTACTTTAAGACGCGGCGCTGAAACCAATCGCCGTCCCACGGGACGTCCTGCGCCGGTTGAGGCAATCGCCACACGTCCTGCCACGGAAGCGGAGAGCGTTGCTTGCGGACTTGCGTTCCTCGCTTGGTCTTGCGCTCCACGTAGACGACATCAGCGGCGCCATAGCGTCGCAAGCGGTATTTGCGACGCCGAAATCGTCCCTGCCGGAAGTAGATGTCGTACTGAGGCGTGTCGCAATAGACCGTCGTCGTCCAATAGCTGCCTGTTCCGCAGTACGGCTGAGCATGGGGGTCGGCTTGCAGCGAACGGCCCAGCACGCTTTCGATGTGCCGCGCTTCCCGTTCGGTCACGAGAAACTTCACCTCGTGCGCGGGCAGCCGCAGATCGGCGACCGGCAGCAGAGACGGCGACATCGCGGCGTCGACAGCGATCACCAGCGAACGAAACTGTACCGGATCAGGCGACGGCTGCCAGTGATCGGCATCAAAGGAGTGAGCCTGTGAGATCACTTCGCCACCTCACGAATCGCGGGGAGATTGAGCAGGAAAGCACGCCGTTCTTCCGCAAACCGCCGCAACGGCATCTCGCGGCCGTGCGGTTCCGCGGTGTTCGATTCGTCAGACGTCACGCGTAGAAACGCTTCGAACGATTCGAGTTTCCGGGTATCGGCTTTCAAATTGTCTTCGATCAGGCGGCGGAAGTTCGCCACCACCGGGCCGAGCGACTTCCAATCCAGCGACTCCTCGGCGATCGTTTGCACACAGTGCAGATACCGCGTTCGATAGGCGGGCACAGCCAGCATCTTGCTCCGCAACGGCTTACGGTCGTCGTCCAATCCGATTAGCGGATCGAGTTGCACGCCGTTGCCGCGCGGATTCGCATTGGGACCGCCGGGGCCTCTTCGCGGTGGCGGAGGACCATCTTCACCGGGCCGCCGCGGGCCGCGACCTGGTCCTCCCGGTCCTCGGCCTCCCGGCGGGCCAAACCCCATCATCATGCCGGGGCGAAAGGCTTCGTTCATGTCGTGCGGGATGGCATGAAAGCGGCCGTCCTCATCTTGGTACAGGCTGTAGTCGCTGGCCCGCACCCAATAGCCGTCGTTGTTGATCAGCGCGACATCCAAAGCGAGGAACCAGAGGAGTTGGTCGACATCCAGCAGGGGTTCGATCGCGGCCGGCAACTTGTCCGTAGGAGTTTCATTCAGTGTGCGGCATAACTGGATCAGTCTGTTCCACGCTTTTTCGCTGTCCTTCGATTTGATTTCGTAACGGCGTCGGTAGTCATCGACGTTGTCGCCGACGTATTCCAGTCCGCCGCCTCCACCGGGGCTGCCGCGAACTTTCCAGCGATTTCCTTTGGCGGATTGATAGTTCTCCGCCAGGAATTCCTTATTGAACTGCTGCACGTTGGCATACACGCCCCAGTCCTCACCGTTGATCACCACGCGGACAAAATTGGCTTGCGGCGCAGGGATGTATTTCCGCGCGATGTGCGAGTAGAGCACGGTGCTCAGGCAAGACGGGTCTTCGTGGCAGTTCAGGAGATTAAGTGTTTTGTAGCCGTGCAAGCGTTGATCTTCGTCGACCAAGTCGAGCGAAACATTCAGCGACCGCTTGTAGCCGGCCGGGACCATGCCATAAGACGACATCCCGCGAAAATGGACGCCGACGTTGGGATAGGTGGCTCCATCGACGATTAAGGTGGCGGGAACATCGACATCACTGTTGTGGAAGTCGGCCAGTTCCTGCTCCCAATCGTCGCTGTCGAACGTCAGGAACAGCGTGCGCAGAACTTCGGGATCGTAGAGTTTGGCCTGCGGATAGGAGGGAGCATCGGCCGGAGCGACTCGCCGACCGGGTCGGGGCGGTTCGCGTTCTTCGCGACCGCCGGGGCGTCGTCCCGGCGGCGGTCCACCCGGAGGACCGAATCCCCGTCCGCCGCGCGGTCCTTCGGACTTGAGTTCTGCGCGCGCCGCCTGGCGTTCCGCCCGGTCGAGAATCTTGTCATCGTTGCGATCGAATTTGACCAGCAGTTTGCGTTCGGCTCCCATGCCGCCCGGCCCGCCGAATTGCGGTCGTGGAAAGTCGAATGGTTTGCCGATCAGCGCCGACCATTTGGATTGTTGATCGGCGGTCAGCACGGCAAGCAGTTTTTCGTCCGCTTCGCGGCGCTGCTGTTCCATGCGGCTGAAATCGGGCGGGCCGTCCGGTCTTGGCCGGGATTCCGCCTCGATTTGGCGCAGCTTGGCACGCTGCTTCTCGGAGAGGGAGAGTTGCTTGGCAATTTTCGGTGTGAGCAGAGAGGGCGGGCCTTGGCGTTGCAACGTGAGTTCGGCAAATCGAGCCTGTTGCTCGGGCGAGAGGACTTTCTTGAACTCGCCCGCGAAGTCTTGATCGATGGCCACGATCTTTTTCCGCAGCGCCTCGAAATGTTGTTGCCGTTCCGCGTCATTGAGCGCAAAAAAGTCCTGCGGGCCGGACGTTGCCATGACTTCTTGCAAGCGCTCTTCCGCCCGGGAAACGAGTCCGTCCACGGTGGGACGCTGGGCTTCTGTCACGGCCAATTCCGTCGCGACCTCGGGCATCCGCAACAGGAAAGCGCTCGGAACCGGGGGACCACCCGGCCCACCGCCTGGA
>CAZDGB010000038.1:4614-4836 GCA_964504645.1 uncultured Planctomycetaceae bacterium
CCGAAGCGTCCGAAGGGCGGCCGTTCCTGCGCTGAAGCCAGACTGACAGCGAGCAACAGAAATCCGAAGCAAGAACAAGCTTTCCGCAGCATGGCGGTTCCTTAAACGAGTTTCAGGGGCGCGGTGATGAGGTCCGCTAACGTTCAAGTCACGAATCGCTTTGAATCTCGCCCTGCATTCACGGGTTTCTGAGAAAAAATTGACGGATATCTTCTCGACGCT
>CAZDGB010000038.1:4846-31619 GCA_964504645.1 uncultured Planctomycetaceae bacterium
TCATGACTCCGACCCTATTCGGGAGGACGACGCCATTTTCCGGGACCGTTTTCATGGGGCGCCGCGCCGTGGTAGGGGCGGCCGACGAGTTCATACCAGATTTGCAGTTGGGCCGGGGCGAGTTCTTTAAGAATTTCCTGCACGGCTCGCCGCGCCGTTTCACGATTGGGAGGGCCCGGCGGGCGCGGCAACCCCTTCGGGCCGTGGGGTTTGAACAGCCACTCATGTTCGATTTGACGAATCCTTCCTCGCTGTTCCTCCGTCAAATTCAATTGACGCGAGATTTCCGGGTCGAAGAAAATCCGGGGGCCTTCTACTTGCAACGCAATCTGCCGGACGCGCGCGAGCTGGGCCTCCGTGAGAATCGCGGAAATTAACGATTTGTTGTGCCGGGATTGCTCGACCAGTTCTTTGCGGGTTGCGTCGTCGTGCGGCCCAGCAAACGGCGGCCCCGGCGGAAAGTGGTCTTCCATCTGCTCTACGAACTCTTCGAGGCTCGCGCGCTGCTTGGGCGTCACCGCGAGATCCTCCCAGACGTCCGGCTCGCGCAGCAGATACAACTCGCGGCTGGTCTCCAGATCGGCGAGTTCCGCCAGGATTTGCGTCACCTGATCGCGCGTCTGTTTGAGGTCGTCTTGATCTTCCGCCGCATCCCGACGGAGTTCGATCAACTCCTGGTAATACTGCAACGCGCCCTGTAACAGCCGCTTTCGGGTCCCATCCTGGAACGGTGAATTGGTCAGTTCCCGCTGTGCAATTTGAATCATTTCATCCGCGGCGCGGCGGGCCATCCGGAATCTCGCCTCGGCTTCACGGCCGCGTTCTCGCTCTTGTTGCCAAGCATCCTGCGTCAACTGTTTCTGGTGGGCGACGATTCCCGTCGTAATTCCCAGTCCGACGACTCCGGAGAACAAAACCAGCGTCGCGGAAAAGACATACGCCGGATGCCGGCGCGTCCATTTACGCACGATGTCCATCGGCGTGGGCCGGCGGGCCAGGATCGGGCGTTCTTCCAGAAACCGCTGCAAGTCGGCGGCCAGTTCGGCGGCCGTGGCGTACCGATCCGCAGGGCTTTTGGCCAGACACTTCAGAACGATGGTTTCCAGCTCAACGGGGATACTGCGATCCCAGTGCCGGAGTGATTTCGGATCTTCGTTCAGAATTTCGTGCAACAGTCCCTGCCGCGACGCGCTGGGAAAAACGGGGTGCAGAGTCAGCAATTCGTACATCGTCGCGCCGAGGGAATAGATGTCCGTGCGACCGTCCAGGACCGCGCGCTGGCCGCCGGCTTGTTCGGGACTCATGTAGCGCATCGTGCCCAGCAAGTCGCCGGTCATCGTCAACGACACGTCGGTCGTCAGTTGCGCCAGGCCGAAGTCGGTGATCCAGATACTCCCGGCATGATCCAACAGGAGATTCGCCGGTTTGACATCCCGATGGATGGTCCCCGCCTGGTGCGCGTACTCCAAAGCTTCCGCCACCTTGATCATGAGTCGGACCAGAGACCGCAACAGCGTCCGCGGTTCTTGATCCAGGAGGCTGCCGGTCTGCGACGCCAGGGGCGACTGGGTCGAAAGACGCTGGTGGCGGGTGGTGGGAGCCTCGGACAATGCCGTCGTCTTGCGTTCCGCAACGTGCTTTCGTTCGGCGATAAATTCCGCCAGCGATCCTCCTTCGATCAATTGCATCGCGTAGAAATGAAGTCCGCGTTCGCAACCAACGGCATAGATCGGCACGATGTTCGTATGGTGCAGCAGCGCCGCGGCGTGCGCCTCCAACTGAAATCGCTGGCGTTGACGGGCATCCAAAGACGCCGCGAAGGGCAGCACCTTCAGCGCGACTTTGCGTCCGAGAGACAACTGCATGGCCTCATAAATGACGCCCATGCCGCCGCGGCCGATCTCGCGCACGATGCGAAAATCGCCCAACGGCTCCGCGAGCGATTCGCGCGGCACGTTGGGCCGGGCCTGAAGCATCTGCGCCAATTCCAGGCCGTCAAAGACTTCCGTCAACGCCTCCTGGAGTTCCGGATAACGGCGAAAATACGATTCTCGATCCGGCCGGCGCCCCGCCTCCAAATCCTTGAGATAGTCCCGCGACGCTTCCACGACACGCGGATCGTCGAGCGCCTGCGATTCCCGATTATCCATGGCCGCCGGATCCTGCACAGACTTGTTTCAGTTTCGCCAGGCCCCGGACCCAGAGTTTCTCCACGCTGTCCACGCTGCGATTCAGTTTGACGGAGATTTCCTGAAACGTCAGGCCATCGAGGTGGCGCAGCATGAGCACCTCTCGATAATCTTCCGGCAAGCGCGCCAAGCCGTTGGCGACAATCAGCGTCTGTTCTCCGCGAGCCGCCTGAGCGCTGGGGGAACTCTCCGGATCGATCGCCCACGCCGCCAACTGACAGGACGATTGGTTCAAGTCTTCCGCCAACTCTTGTTCCAACCGAAGATCGCGTGCTTGAGTCCCTAGATAGCGGCGAAACGTGTTGGCCAGGACCCCCGCCAGAATGGTTCGCAGCCATTCCAGCAACTGCGGCTCTGCAGCGCCCAAAAAACGTGGGAACTGCCGGTGCGCTTCCAGAAACACATCCTGAACGACATCCGCCGCGTCGACCTTGCGCTGCAGGCGATTGCCGATTTCACGGCCGGCCAGAATTGTCAGATAGTCGCGGTATTTTTCGAGCAATATTCCCAACGCCGCTCCGTCGCCAGCACGTGCGGATTCAATCAACGACGATTGAGAAACGGCGTCCGCGGTCATTGTTGATCCATTTTCCCAAGTCAGGCAATCGGCGTCGAGTACTCGTGCCGGGCACGCAACTGTTCGTACAGGCGGATGTCGTCCGACAACAGGTCTTGCAGGCGGCTCATCAGCCTGTGATCGGCCTTCAATTCCTCTCGCTCATGGAAATAATCGGGGTAACGGTTGCGGTGGCTGCGCGACTCGTCGAGAGGAATCGCAAGCGACTGCGACAACGCCCGGGTGTCGAGCGGATAGTTTTCGGCGAAGCCGATAAAGTCGAACTCCGCCAGATCAACTCCGCCGAAATACGTCCGCGAGAGGAGATAGCGCAGCAAAGGCAATTGGGCCAGTTCCAGCAGCGAGAGCTGATGCTGATGAAAATAGTCGAAAATGGCATGCCGTTGCCCGGCGAATCGGCGCGCTCCTTCTTCCGTGACGGGCAGAAAGCGCCAGAGATTTCCCGGCGAGCGGCGATCGATCTTCCAGTAGAAAAAGAGGGAGATCAGATTGTCGATCGGATGCCGCAAGAACGTGATTCGACGGACGCCGGTCAAGAACTGATACTTGGCCGGATGAAAGTGTCCATGGATGACGCGGATTTCGGGGCGAGAGGCTGTCACTTCTGCGCTGCGCCGGCAGCGCTGCGGATCGATGTGAAAAGCGCTGCATGGGTTCGTCGGGTCATCGCCGTAGTCGCCATGCACGGCCTCCGTACCGAACGCCGTTTCCAGCGCGTGCCGTAAAGCCGTCCCCCCCGCTTTGGGAAAATGCACGGAGAGAATCTCAACTGCCATCAGCCGGCCTCGGAGACATGCGACATAGCCAAACTTCACCCGTCGCCTGAACGAGTTGCTGTCTGTACGTCACGACGGCCCCCTTGATGCCGCCGAGAAATCTGTGAGTTTTTCAAAAAACTTGAGCTTTTGGCGTGCTTTAAGGCATAACCTCAATCGCACCAGACGATTCCGTGCAGTCGACCTCGTATTCGGCTCCAGCCCTGCAAACGATCGTGGCTGGCTGGAATGATCGGATTTTTCTCTACGCTGGTGATGTTGTGGGTGTTTCTGGGTCAGGTGATCAACGCCGATCATCCGTCGTTTCGCAGCGGCTCGTTTGATTGCCCAGCGAATCTCTCAGGAGGAATCTCTGCCCGCGTCGGAGATGTTTCTCAGATATTGGCGGCGAAGGCCCATGAGATACATGGCAACTACCTTCGGGCAAGTCATCCGCTTTTGCAACTTGTATCTGAGTAAGACGTTGCAAAACCTCTCCGAAAATCCTGACGGCGCTGTCAGGGGCTTTCGGATCAAGATGCAGCCAAGGCGGAACGATATTTCCAATTGTCGCAGTTGTAGCGATTATGTCGATTTTGACTCCCTTGATAACGCGTGCATGTCCCGGTTTTCACGATACTCGCCGTCGCGAGGCAGACCCCGTGTCGAGGGTCCGCTGCGGGGATTGCGTGTCAATTAGGCGTTCCGGCTCGCCCTCCTGACGAGTTTTGTCTGTCTCCCGACGCAGTTATGGCCGGCTGATCCCGCCTTTGCAACGCGTCGCAGCCAATCGGTCTCACCACGTCCGTTCCCGCTGGAACGTGAAGCCGACGTCGATCTGATCCAAGACGACGTTGACGAGAACTGGATCGAACAAACCACGAATTGGCTCGAGACCGACGCCGGCGAGACGGAGAAGTTGCTGGCGGACGGCCCGGGCAGTTTGCCTCGTCCTGTCGACTGGTCGAAGCGGCACCACATCAGCGAAACCCACATCCCGCAAACGCCGGGCGCCTTCGACATGGTTGGCAGCCAGATCGGCGCCGGCGATCCCCATCGTCCCCTCTATCCGTACAAGTCCACCGAGCCGTGGATGGCCCACGAGGCCGATCCCGAGTCGTGGGGCGATCTCGCGGAACTTCCGTACGTACAACTCGGCTGGTTCGCGAATGTCGACACGAACGTGTACGCCGCGCGTGCCTTGGGGATGTTCCAATCGGACGCGTTACTCGATTCGGTGTTCCCCGGCGACCCGATCAATCTGGGCATCTCGCCGCTGTCGGTGAACGTGAGCCCGCGGTTAGAAATCGGCTATCGCTACGAACGGGGCTTGGGTGAGACGCGGTTCGGCTACCAGTATTACAACTTCGAAGGGAACGACACGATCGCCGGTTACGACCAGGGAGCCGCGGCTCAGCGTCACAACCGCGTCTTCGGTCAAGTCCTCGACCTCGACTTCTGCGAGTTCGAGTTCAATCCCGGCGGCGTGCCGTTGATACATCCGCTGTTCAAATTTCCCGGACGCAGCGGCCTGGGCCGTCCGCTGACGCCGCAATTGCATCCACCGCCGCTCGAGATGCGCTTTCTGATCGGTGGCCGCGGAGCGCAGTATTACACCGCCGTCAACGCGGTCGGGCCGAACACGATCGATTCTGTTACTAGCAACTTCTAGGGCGGCGGCCTGCATTTCACCTGGGACATGAACCAGCGTTTGAATGAAGACTGGCCGGTCTTCCTGCACTTGCGGGCGGACGGTTCCGGAACGTTTGGCCAAATCGATCAGACGTTTCGCCGCACGCGGGGTGCAGACTCCGCCGTCGCTACTGACCCGCAGCAGTGGATCGGCGTCCCGACGGTCAGCGTGGAGGCCGGTCTGGCCTGGGCGCCAAACTTACCGTATCGCACCACGCGAGTGACGCTCGCGTATCCTCCGCTCCCTAAAAAACTGACAATCTCGCCGCATCTGCTTTCACCCGGAATTTCCTGCGACTCTTCGCTTTCCTGCTTTGTGAAGTAGGCGGCAGCTAGCTAGCGGCAAACTGATTCACGGCGATGGTCCGAATCTGCCGGATTGCGTGAGCTTGACGATTCTCGGGACCAAGCGGTTTTTGTTGCGATTTTTGCACGCTGCAACTCAACCCACGCCGACGTGGGCGGTTCGTTGACCTAGATTGCATCCGTCGAAGCGCTCAGTTCCTCTCGCTTACGGTTGGCTGGAGTTAGATGAATCGAATATTGCTGATCGAAGATCACGACGCGAATCAGGATTTGATTGCTCGCTATCTCGAATTATTCGACTGCGATGTCCAGTGCGAGGGCGACGGGCGTTCCGGGCTGGCTGCGGCGCGCCTTTTGGCCAATCAACTGGATGTCGTCCTGCTGGACATGAATCTGCCGGAGATCGATGGATTGGAAGTGGCGAGGACTCTTAAGGCCCAAGAGGCAACACGCCATCTCCCCGTGATCGCGGTGACAGCCAACGCCATGGTCGGAGACCGGGAGCTTGCCTTGGCTGCCGGATGCGACGACTACGCCACCAAGCCCATCGACTTCCATTCGTTAATTCAGAAGATCCAATTCTACTCGAAAAGGTCCGCGCCGAAATGAATGATTCCAAAGGATTCTTGTTAGTCGTTGACGACGAAGAGTTCAATCGCGACATGCTCAGCCGGCGGCTGGAAGTTGAAGGCTATACGTCTCTTTCCGCCGCGAACGGACCGGCGGCGCTCAGCCTGCTGAAGCAACACCGCTTCGACGCGGTCCTGCTCGATGCGATGATGCCTGGCCAGAGCGGTTACGAGGTGCTGGCCGAGATTCGCCAGTCGCATTCCGCGCTCGAACTGCCCGTGCTGATGGTCACGGCCAAGACGATGAACGACGACGTCGTCAACGCCTTCGACCTGGGCGCCAACGACTACATCAATAAGCCCATCAACTTTCCCATCGCACTGGCTCGCATCCAAAGCGCGGTGAGCAGCAAGAGGCTATCGAGCCAGTTGCGAGAAAGCGAGGAGCGCTATGCGCTGTCGGCGAAAGGGGCCAATGACGGGCTCTGGGACTGGGATTTGATCAACAACCGGATCATCTATTCGCCCCGCTGGAAATCGATGCTTGGCTACGAAACGCACGAAATCGGCGATTTACCGGAAGAATGGCTCGACCGCGTTCACCCCGACGATCGTCCGCATCTCGAAAGTCTGCTTGCCGCGCATCGCGACGGCCAGACGCTTCAGTTCGAGAACGAGCATCGCATGCGGCACCGCGACGAGACCTATCGGTGGTTTCTCAGCCGCGGCGCCGCCGTCCGCGACGAGCACGGGAAAGCGACCCGCATGGCCGGATCGCAGACGGATATCACGCGCGGCAAAGCCGCCGATCCGCTGACGGGGCTGCCCAATCGCGTGCTTTTTATGGACCATCTCTCCGCCGCTGTCGGCGAAAGCCAGGGCGAATGTGAATTCGCCGTCCTGTTTATCGATCTCGACCGCTTCAAAGTCATCAACGATAGCCTGGGCCACCTCGCCGGCGACGAACTGCTGGTCACGGTGGCAAGCCGTCTCGAAATGAGTTTGCGCTCGACCGATGTCATTCTGCGGCCGGACGCGCGCTGCACCGTTTCCCGATTCGGCGGCGACGAGTTTGTGGTTTTGCTCAAAGGCATTACCGAAGTGGCGAGCGCCACCGGCGTAGCCGACCGGCTGCTGCGAGCCATCTCGGCTCCCATGACGTTGTGCGGCCATGAAATCCGTATCTCCGGCAGCATCGGCATCGCCGTCGGCGGCCGGTTGACAGGTTCAGTGGACGATCTGGTGCGCGACGCGGACACGGCGATGTACCACGCCAAGTCGAATGGCAAATCGCGCTGGTCGCTCTTTGACGCCAGCTTGCGTCAGCGGGCTCTGGAACGCCTGCAAATGGAAGAGGATTTGAAACGGGGATTGGATCGGCAGGAGTTCGAACTCGTCTACCAGCCGATCATCGCGATGCCTTCGCAACAGGTCCAGGGATTCGAAGCTCTGCTTCGCTGGAGACACCCTGTCCGAGGCATGGTCAGTCCCGCTCAGTTTGTGCCGATCGCCGAAGAGATCGGAGTGATCATTCCCTTAGGAATTTGGGTGCTGGAGACGGCGTGCCGCCAGTTGCGAGCCTGGCAGCTGGAACACGTCGGTCAACAGAATCTCTACATGAGCGTCAACGTTTCGACGAGACAATTCACCGATCCAAACTTGGTCGCGTCCGTGGAAGACTGTCTCCAACGAACCGGCGTGGACAGCAGTCATCTCAAGCTCGAAATTACGGAAAGTGCGATCATGATCGATCCGACGGAGGCCGCCGAGCAGATCGAAAAGCTCCGCATGCTGGGCGTGCGCATCAGCCTGGATGATTTCGGCACCGGCTATTCGTCCCTGAGTTATCTCCATAACTTTCAGATTGATACGCTCAAGATCGATCGCTCTTTTGTGTCCCGCCTCGGCAATTGCAGCGATTCGGAAGAGATCGTGAAAACGATCATCGGACTGGCGCACAAACTGGGGATCACAGTCGTTGCCGAGGGGATTGAAGAACTGTCCCAGCACTCGTGGCTGAAGGACATGCGCTGCGAGGCCGGACAGGGATACCTCTATTCCAAGCCGGTGTCTGTCTCCAGCATCGACAAGCTGTTGTCGCAGCCACGCGATCTGTCGCTGCAAACGCCGTCGTCCATGGAGATCGCTGCGGAAGCGCCAGGTATGCATCCACAATTGGCCGAAGTCGTGCTTTTCTAGTGGGACGAACAATTCCTTCAGCCATGTCATATACGAACTCAAGCCCCTGCATTCTTTACCGCAAAATGACGCCACGTTTGCCGCAGAAAGAAGCGTCGCTATCCGCGACGCCGCGATGGGTTTGGGCGGCGCTGGGAGCCTGGATCGCTGTGATCGTCACAGGATCGATCAAGCTGGCCGCGTATGCGAATGCGGGAATCGTGCCGGTGTCTGCAACGTCGATGGAGAAACTCTCGAAAACGGGCGCCGCTCGTCTGGAAATGTTTCTGCATCCGCATTGCCCTTGCAGTGCGGCCAGTCTACGCGAATTGCAACGCATCCTGGCTCGAGCTGAAGCGACGACGAGATGCAACATTTACTTCTACAGACCGGCGAATCAACCGGATGAATGGGTGCAGGGCGCCCACTGGCAGACTGCGCTGCAGCTTCCCAACGCCCAGACGCTGATTGACCCTGCGGGAGCCGTTTCCGCACAGCGTGGAATACGAGCCTCCGGCGAAGTTCAGGCGTTCGATGCGACGGGCGCCTGTCGCTTTCAGGGAGGGGTAACTCCATCGCGCGGGCATGAGGGAGACAGTCTCGGGAAATCGGCCGTGTTGGCCGTGCTCAATAATCAGCCGCCGCAGATCAATTCCACTCCTGTATTTGGCTGCTCTCTTCAATCGTCAGGCAACGCGCTATGAATGCGATACTTCGTAACGGATCTTCAGTCTCTCGCAATCCGTCGAGCGCGGACGACTCAACCGGCGAGCGCATCTTCAATGCCATTCTTCTGAAGAATTCAATTGCGACGGACCGTCTGTTTGCGGTCTTGATGGCGCTCCAGTGGGTTGCCGGAATCGTACTGGCGCTCACCGTTTCACCACAGACCTGGATCGGAGACCAGGCTCAGGTGCATCTGCACGTGTGGGTAGCGATCCTGCTCGGAGGCGCGATCAGCGCGCTTCCGATCCTGCTCGCCTGGCAGTGCCCGGGCCGCGTCGTGACGCGCCATGTGATCGCCGTGGCGCAGATGCTCTGGTCCGCTTTGCTCATTCACCTGACGGGCGGCCGCATCGAAACCCACTTCCACGTGTTTGGGTCGCTGGCCTTCCTGGCCTGTTACCGCGACTGGACGGTTTTGGTCACGGCGACGCTTGTCGTGGCCGCGGACCATTTCCTGCGAGGCATCTGGTGGCCGCAATCGGTTTTTGGAATTGTGGTCGAAAGTCCATTCCGCTGGATCGAACACGCGGCCTGGGTGGTGTTTGAAGACATCATTTTGATCTGGCACTGCATCCGGGGCGTGAAGGAAACCCGGCAAATTGCGGAACGCGAGGCATCGTTGTGTCATGCCAACGAAGTTCTCGCCGTGCAGAACGAAGAGCGGCAACGCGCCGAGCAGGAAGTCCGGAAACTGTACGATGATCTCGCCGCCGCCCACGAGCAAGCCTTGGAAGCGAACCGAGTCAAGAGTCAGTTCCTCGCCAACATGAGCCACGAATTGCGAACTCCGCTGAACGCCATCATCGGCTATAGCGAACTGCTGCAACTGCTGGCAGCGCGCAAGAATGATGTCACCTACACCGCCGACCTCGAACGCATTCATAAGGCCGGCAAGCATCTGCTCACGTTGATCAACGACGTGCTGGATATCTCGAAAATCGAAGCGGGCAAGATGCAATTGGAGTTGCAAATCTTCACGCCGGAATCCTTGGTCTTCGAGATCCAGGAGACGATTGCCCCTCTGTCTGCACAAAACGCGAATGAATTTGAGGTTCGGATTGCCGAAAATCTCGGAGCGGTCAACGCCGACTACGTGCGATTGAAACAGTGCCTGCTGAATCTGTTGAGCAATGCCTGCAAATTCACTCATCAGGGACGTGTGACCCTATCCGTCTCTCAAGAGCGTCAAACGGATAGTGACTACGTAACGTTCCGCGTGGATGATACGGGCGTGGGTGTTTCTGAAGAACAGATCGCAAAGTTGTTCCAACCCTTCACACAGGCCGACGCTTCAACGACAAGAAAATACGGCGGCACGGGCCTTGGTTTGGCGATTACGAAGAAACTTTGCGACGCGATGGGTGGCAGTTTATCATTGCAAAGCAAACTGGGGGCTGGATCCTCATTCTCGATGAAACTCCCCGTGCACCAGGCGATATAACCGGCTGCGGAGAGTGAATCTGAACGCATCTCTCACGTACGCACGGCGGGCGGATGACGTAGAATTGAATGAATCGCTCATTTCATTTTTAGAGCGGGATATTGTACTGCACCGATAAGGCCAGCAGTCCGGCCATCGTCGCCGGATTGACGGGAATGCCATTGAGACGCCGTTCTTGCTCCGTGGCGTAGCCATCCTGGCCGGGCACCAGGACTTTTTCAAATCCTTCCGCAGGCGGCGAGTCGTTCATGGCTTGAATCATTGCATCCATGCCTTGGCGGAAGGCTCCCGGTTCTCCGAACTGGTCGAGCCGAATCGCGGCGAAGCAATGGCCGATTCCTTCTTGAGCGTAGCCGTTTTTCGACTTTGGATCGGTCCCCAAGATTCGATCGCGTACCACGCCGGTTCTCCAGGCTCCTGAGATCAAGCTGGTTAGGATCCAACTCGCCAAAGCCAGGCCATACCCTTTGTGCCCGCCGAACGACGTCGCGCCACCTAAAGGAACAACACCGTGCACGACGCTCGGTTTAGTCGTCGGCCGACGGTGGACGTCCAGAGCCCAATCGGTCGGAACATCCCGGCCTTCCTCTTCGTACAGTTCGATCCGATTCACGGGAACGATCGACGTCGACATATCCAGTACGAATGGAGGCAGTTTGTCGGCCGGGCAGGCCATCGCGATGGGGTTCGTCGACAACATGGGCCAGAGTCCGCCAAACGGCAAAACCGCCTTGGCCTGTTCGTGCGGGAACAGATAACCACACGATGCGAAACCGATCATCTCGTGGGCGACGGCCATCCAGGCGTAATACCCCGCCGGGCCGAAGTGTGTGGAATTGCGCACCGTCACCAGTCCCAGACCCGTGTCCCGCGCCTTGTCGATAGCGCATTCCATCGCCTGGACTGAGAGGGACAAGGCCAATCCACCGTTTGCATTGAAGGCCGCAGTCGTTGGCGATTCTTGATCTAAGGTTAGCTCGGCGTCGAACACGATGTTGCCGTCGCGTCGGCCTACTCCTGCAGCATCCAGATAGTAGCGTTTCAGATTGCGAATGCCGTGCGTATCGACGCCGCGAAGGCTGGCCCACAACAGGACATCGGTCGCGCGAACGGCATGCTCATGAGGCGCGCCGGCCGCCTCGAAAACGGCGATGGAAAATCGGCGCAATCGTTCGACCTCGATTCGTTCACTGTTCATTCGGTTCGTCCAAGAGGATGGCAAGGAAGTTTGAACGCCGAAATGGTATTCGCAGATTGAAGGCTTGCCAAGAAAACAATCGGCGGTTCAGACAAACACTCGGGGCGTGGCATTTACACAAGCCAGACGGCGACCCCAGACGGAATTCTTCCCCAGCGGTTTCGGCGTCAGCTCATGACTTACGATGGACGTCTACTGCCTCGACGGGGAGAGGACATCCAACGCGTTCTACTGCGTCGACATTGTCATTTTTCGGCGGGAAATGCATGATCCTTCAAAATACGTTGGGATGGCGAATCTCATCAATGTTGTTTTCGGAACGGAGAGTAGTCATGCGGTCTCTTTACAACATTTCCCTGGGATGGCTGTTCCTCATCCCGGGCACTGTATCGGCAGCCGATTCACCTGCGCCAACGTTGGAGCCGAATCAGGTCCCCATGCGGGATGGGGTGTCTCTGGCCACCGATGTTTACCGCGCCGATAATGTCCAGCGCGGACCGGTCCTTCTCATGCGGACGCCCTACAACAAGCAGGGAGGCAAGTCCGCGGCTGAGCGTTTCGCAGCGGCGGGATATACGGCGGTCGTCCAGGATTGCCGAGGTCGATACGGCTCTCAGGGCGTCTTCGTGCCCTACGACCATGAAGGACAGGATGGATTCGACACCATCGAGTGGCTGATGAAACAGGAGTGGTGCGATGGACGCATCGGCATGTGGGGCAGCTCCTATGTGGGAGCCACAGTGGCAGGCGGCCGTCGAACGTCCGCCGGGCCTCGTGACGATTGCACCAACGGCCACATTCAGCAGCTTTTACCGCAACCTGTATCTGGGCGGAGCCGTCCGACTGTCACTGATCACTCGTTGGGCGGCCACGCAATCGGTGAAACCGCAGGATGCAGTGGTCACAGACGATTGGAACCGCACCCTCCGATTTTTTACCTCTCAGCGAGATTGACCGCGAAATTGGCTGGTCGATTCCGTGGCTGTCTGGAATGCTGACTCATACGACGCCAAACGGCTATTGGAAGCGACTCGATTTGACCGAGGACATCACGGAGTTAGACATGCCGATTCAGCATCTCGTCGGCGTCTACGACTTTTTTTCGCGGGAATCGGTCGACAACTTCGTCCGTATGCAGCAGCACGCGAAAAATCCCGAAGTCCGACGCCAGCAACAACTAATTCTGGGGCCGTGGGACCACGGCACGATCGGCAAATCCAAAGTGGGAGAAGTCGACTTCGGACCGGAGGCGGAGCTGGATGCGCTGGGCGAGAATTTGGCTTGGTTCAATCGCGTACTGAAGCCTGATGCGCAAGTCGTTACGAACCGTGGCCCCGCGGTGCGGTATTTTTCCATCGGGGACAATCGTTGGCATCAGGCTGACCATTGGCCACCATTCCAGGGCCCCCCTGTCAGCTTCTATCTTCGTTCGCAAGGTCACGCCAACACCAGCCAAGGCGACGGACTCCTCGATCGGAATCCCGCAATGAATGACGAAACTGCGGATACGTTTCGCGCCGATCCCGATGATCCGACGCCAGCCTGTCCCATCACACCATCACGAAGCCTATTCGATGCGACTTGGGCGCCGGTGGACCAGCGTCCTCTTGAAGAACGAGAAGATGTGTTGGTTTACGCAACCGCGCCGTTAGAACAGCCCCTGAGATTCGCCGGGGACGTCAAGATTGAATTGTTTGTGTCGGCCGACACGCTGGACGCAGATTGGGTTGCCAAACTGATTGATGTGCACCCGGATGGCTTCAGCCAGAATTTGGCCGTTGGGATTCAGCGCGCCAGTTTTCGAAATAATGAAAGATCACCGACGCCAATCCAACCGGGGGAAATATATCGCCTTCTGATTGATCTGGGGCCGATTGCTGCAAAGCTTGATTCAAAGCACAAGCTGCGAGTTGACATTTGCGGAGCGTATTTTCCGTTGTTTGATCGCAATAAAAATACTGGCGAGGGCCCGTTCGGCCGACGCACTCAGATCGCAAACGAAAAGGTCCATCATGGCTTGAAATATCCCTCCCGGCTGCTGCTGCCGAGCGTGCCTTGATGAGCTTATTTCACTCTGTTCGCCTCCGTTGTTCACCGGCCGGTTGACTGAGCGGATAGCGGGTGTTCCAGAGGCGGGTTTGATAAAACGCGAGGTTCTTGTGCTCACATCCATCGGGAACAAGTCAGTCATCGTGACTGGAGGAACCAAGGGCATTGGCAGGGGCATCGCTGGGGTTATGGCCCAACTCGGCGCCCGGGTCTGTGTGCTTGGACGGAACGAAGCTGATGGAATCGCGACAGTGGAAGCCCTGCGAGAACGTGGCGGCACGGCAATTTTCTGCCAAGGTGACGTCAAGGAGCAGGGGGAAATGGAAAAGGTCATAGCGGCAGTAGCCGCCGAATTTGGGGGGGTAGACATTCTGTGTGCAAACGCAGGTGTCTTCCCACCAGTAAAGTTGGATGAGATGAGTGAGACCGCCTGGGACGACGTGTTTGCGACCAACCTCAAGGGCATGCTGTTCAGCATTAAAGCCGCCTTGCCCCACTTAAAGAAAAGTTCGGCGGGCCGCATTGTGCTCACGTCATCCATCACGGGGCCCCTCACGGGCTACCCTGGGTGGTCACACTACGGGGCTACCAAAGCCGGGATGTTGGGATTCATGCGCACTGCCGCCATTGAGCTGGCACAATTCAAGATCACGATTAACGCCGTCTTGCCGGGCAATGTGTTGACCGAAGGAGTCAGTGGTTTGGGTCAAGCGTATATTCAGACGATGGCCGCTGCGATTCCGCTGAATCGCTTGGGCACGGTCGAGGAGATCGGGCACGCGGTAGCGTTCTTAGCCTCTGATGAAGCAGGCTTTATCACCGGGCAGACGCTCGTGGTAGATGGAGGGCAAACGCTGCCGGAATCGCGGCAAGCATGGGAAGGTTGACGAGGGCACGCGGCAGTTTCGGCTTGCAGAGGGCCTGGCGGCTGATGGATCTCCCGTTCTTCCGGCCCACGTCTCGGATTGTCGAGGGTGACGTCAGGAACTTAGCGAAGGCGGACCGAGTGCGGAGATGGCGTCTGTCAGGGCGCGTCGCAGGTGGGTTTGCAGAACCTCGATGGCAGTGGTCTCGCTGCCGGCGAGCAGGGCTTCCAGAATAGCCATGTGCTCGCGGAATGAGCGTGGCTGATGCCGCTTCTCCACCGGGCAGGAGATGCCGACGTACATGCTGCGGCGGATGAGCGGTTTGACGACGTCGATCAATACGGAACTCGTGCTTTGTTCGACGAGCGTCGTGTGGAATTCATAATCCGCGCGCCGGCGGTCGCGTTCGGAAAGGGCGTCGAAGCGATCCAGGATTTCGGTGGTTTCCGTCTGCAACCGCCGGAGCACTGAGGCAGGGATGCGCGTGCCGGCGCGTCGCAGGACCTCGCATTCGAACATCGTGCGGATTTCAATCGTGTCGACGACGTCGGGCAGCGTGAGCGAGCGGTAGCGCCAACCGCGCCGCGGCGCCCGCAGCAATACGCCATCCTGCGTCAACCAATCCAACGCGTGCCGCACAGTGCCAACGCTCACCGAGAACCGGTCGGCAAACTCACGCGGAATGACATCGTCGCCGCCGCTGCATGCGCCATGCAGTATCCAGTCGAAAATGAGCCAGTAGGTGGATTCGATCTGCGAGCGGTGATCGAGGCCCCTGGCTCCGACCGGCGCGGGAGACGTCGGCAGGTCTGGCGATTGTTGAGAAGTCGTGTAGCCGTCCTCAGTGCGCACCATCCAGCCATCGCTGACCAGCTGCGTTAAGGCCTTGCGGACCGTCGTCCGGGACACGTTCAAATGCTTGGCGAGATGGCCGGCCCGGACGTACTTGCCGGGCTCCAGCGTCTTGCTCGAGACTTGATGCAACAGATGATGGTAAACCCGATGTTCGAGAAGATCGCGTTCTGCAGCCATGAGACTTTGGACTTATCTGGAAGAGACGTTCGCGAGATCCGGACGGCATTCGCCGCCCAACGACCAATTCACTTTAATGCGTACTCATCAAGTTGACATCCGGCAGAATCCCCCGGAGCTTCACGTGGCCGTCGAAAGTGATCCGGGTGTTGACGATGTGCACCAACGACAGTTCGGACAGCTTCGCCAGGGGCTCGAACGAATCGACCGACGCGTCGGAGATCTGCGTCCGATCGAAGAACAGTCCTCTCAGTTTGGGGTTGTGCTCCGCCAAAGCGGCCGCCAGCTGCGGCAGATCGTCGTCGGAAATCTGCGTGTCATCGAGATAGAGCCGCTCCAATGCCGGCAGATCAGGCAGAACCTGCACGATTTTTCCACTGACTGGCGTGCGGGAAACATGCAATGTCTTCAAGTTGGAGAGTCCCTTCAGCGTGGGACACAGCTCGAAATCGAGGGGCGTTTCCTGCAGGCTGAGGTACTCCAACTGGTTCAAACCGGAGAGGTGCGCCAAGCCGGCGCCGGCCACTTGCGTCTCGTTCAAATTGAGATGTCGCAGTTCCGGAAGTTCCGCCAGAAACTTCAACCCCTCATCCGTGATGCGGCAACCTTGCAGGATCAGTTCGCGCAGGCGCGGGAACTTCGTTAGGTTTTCGAGGCCGGCATCGGTGATCTGCGTGCCATCCAGTTTCAGCATTTTCAGCTCGGGAAACGCAGGCAGTTTCGACAACTCTCGATCGCCGAGCGCGCCGCTCAGGGTCAATGTCTCCAGTTGCGGAAATCCTGTTAGTTGCGCGGCGACCTCCTCGGTTAACGCGGAAGCATTCAAATCGCGCAGCTGGCCGGATTCGTCGAATCGTCCTTCCAGCGCAGCGTTCCGCTTTAGAGCGGACAGCGACTGCTGCTGCGCTGACGACGCTCCGCAACCGGAGAACGCTGCGAGCAACCCGCTAGCCGCGACTGCATACCAAAAGAATCGTGTCATTCTGCAAACCTCACGTAGGTACCAGATTGAACCTCGTCGGCAGCCGATAGTTTCGCGCTTGACAGGCAGGCTGGCAACTCTGTATGGAAATAAATTCGTAAAATCATATCTTCTTCATCACGCGTTCACAAATGAAGCTTACGATCCCGCGCCAACTGGGACGGCTTCCGACATCCACTGTGTGGTCCAAATTGGCGAGTATCCGTAAGTGTGTTCAAATAAATGGATTGTGATAGTACTCCGTAGAGGGCGGAGGGAAAACCCTGGTGGATGCGAATCATGGTACGGACGTCCGTTGAGAAAATAAATGCATAATGCCATTAAGGTGCTTCGTTAAATGAAGGTTTGTAAGTAATGTTCCCGGGTCGCGTTGGCTTGGGAGTCATTGTGTTCTTGTCAGAAAAAAGGGGCAGAGCGATGAAAAAACAGAAAACGTCGCGCGGGTTTACATTGATCGAATTGCTGGTCGTCATTGCGATTATCGCCATCCTGATCGCCTTGCTGTTGCCGGCGGTCCAGCAGGCGCGGGAAGCTGCGCGGCGGACGCAATGCAAAAACAACCTGAAGCAGATCGGATTGGCGCTGCACAACTATCACGACGTGGCCAATTGCTTCCCGCCGGGAACGCTGTTCGGCGATGACGACTATGGTTGGGCCACGTTCATTCTTCCGTATTTGGATCAGGGGAATCTGTACAACCAGCTCAATTTCACGACCGATCACGGCAGCATCGTGACGCCCACCGATTCGGAAGTGAAACGTTCGCTGTACCTGGTGCCCGGAGTGAATGACCGACTCGTCCAGGTTTACCTGTGTCCATCCAACAGCATGTCGTTGACGCATTCGCCGGTTCGCGCCGGCGGCGCGAACGAGGCCCCGACGTCGGTGGGGTCGCGGACGGTCGGCGGCTTCGCCCGCGGCGACTACAAAGGGTGTCTGGGCTCGGGCGGCGGCGCTGTCACGGGGATGTTCGGCAAGATCAAGAATACGCTGATGCCCACCCGAATTCGCGACGTCCTCGACGGGACGAGCAACACGATCGCCGTGGGTGAAGGCTACACCAAGTTCGCACGGGCGATTACCGGCCCGACGCATGTCAACGTCGTCGACTTCCCGGTTTGGATCGGCACGAACAGCCAGCATCAGAACGTCGTCGCCGAAACGGGAATCAACCACATCCCCAACGGCGGCAAGCAATTGCCGGATACGACGCTGAACCAGTTCGACGATTGCTTCGCCAGCGAACACGTCGGTGGCGTACAGTTCCTGTTCGCCGACGGATCGGTGCGATTCGTCACCGACAACATCAACATGACGCTTTACAGCAATCTGGGCGACAAGGCCGACGGAAACGTCACCAGTTTGGACTAACGGCGAACATCGTCCGCCTCGCTCAAAGTCTGCGCGGTTCCTAACGGTCGCGCAGACTTCGGCGAATGGCGTAGAATCGCGAGGACTCATATGGTTCGTTTGACGCTTATTCATTGGCGCAGCGCGGCCGTGGCGGCGCTGCTCTGCACCTTGATGGGGTGCGGTGGGAAAAAATTCCAGGTTGCGCCCGTCTCTGGTGTGTGCAATTGCAATGGTGAGCCGTTGTCGGCCGGTTTGGTCGTGTTCGAACCGGTTCCTGAATCTGGCGCCGATTTGAAGCAAGCCGGCCGTGCCGCCGCAGGCGTCATCCAGGAAGACGGCACTTATGTCCTCTCCACCTTCGGCAATAACGACGGGGCCATCGTGGGCACTCACCGGGTGTTGGTGTTTGCTCCAGCGCTTGAGGACGATGATGCGCCGCTCACCGATGCGAATCGTTATGCTTGCGGCAACCATCCGCTCGAAGAAATTGTCTCGATCGGTGAGAACGTCATCGATCTCGATCTGACTTACTCTCCCCCGGCTTCGAAGCCTCGCCGCTGAAATCCCCGGGGAATGTATGCGTGGAGCAGGTCATGAACTTCGCCGCGACGAATGAGCCGCAACCAGAGCTGCCGGTCGACCGCGGCACGCGCCGGCCGTTGTTTCTGAATCTGTTTGCACCGGTGGACAACGCGTCGCTGATTTTCTTTCGCATCTTCTTCGGTGCGATGATGACGTACCATGTCTATGCGATGCTGGCGAAAGGCTGGGTCGCGCCGCTCTACATGCAGCCGGTGATGCACTTCACTTACCCTGGTTTCAAGTGGGTCAAGCCGTGGCCCGGACAGGGAATGAACTGGCATTTCCACGTCATGGGACTGGCCGCCATCGGATTGACGCTGGGTTTCTGCTACCGGTTTTCCGCGCTAGTCCTGGCTTATGGCATGGCGCACGTGCTGCTGATCGAGAAGTCATTCTATCTGAACCACTACTACCTGATGACGCTGTTGTGCGGGCTGATGGTGGTGTTGCCGGCTCATCGCGCGGTCTCGATCGATGCCTGGCTGCGCCCAAGCCTGTCGTCAAACACTTGTCCGGCGTGGTGCTTGTGGCTGTTGCGGTTTCAGATTGGGATGCCTTACTTTTACGGCGGGCTGGCTAAGCTGGAAGCAGATTGGCTGCAGGGATATCCGCTGGGAATGTGGCTTGAGCGGAAAGCCGACCTGATCTGGCTTCGGGAGTTGCTGCAGGTGAGCTGGACGCCGGTTGTGTTCAGCTACGCCGGTCTATTGATCGATTTGTGCGTGGTGCCGCTGCTGTTGTGGCGTCCGACGCGTTGGCCCGCGTATGCGGTCGCTGCGCTCTTCCACTTGATGAATTCGTCGTTGTTCGAGATCGGCATCTTCCCGTGGCTGATGATGGGGGCGACGCTGATCTTCTTTCCGCCGGATTGGCCGCGGCAAGTTCTGCGGCGGCTCGGGCTGCGCAAAGCATTTCCTTCACTGCACGCTACGGAGCCTTTCGTCCCGCGTCCGCTAACGGCATGTCTGTTAGCCACTTACGTCGCTTGGCAGGCGTTGTTTCCATTGCGTTGCGTGCTCTATCCCGGCCGCGCGATCTGGACCGAAGAAGGACATCACTTCGCGTGGCATATGATGCTGCGCGAGAAGGACGTGGGGATCCGGTTCTATGTGCGTGACCCCGAAACCGGTACGGGCGGCGTCGTGGACCTGCGTTCGTTCCTGACGACGCGCCAACTCAGCCGCATGGCTAAAGACAGCGACATGATACTGACCTTCGCCCATTTTCTGCGGGACCATTTTGCGGCCCATGGGAAAGGCCGGCTGCAGATTCGCGTGCTGGCCCTCGTCGCCTTGAACGGTCGCAAGCCGCAACTAATGCTGGATCCGAACGTAGACTACGCCCAGGTGCGGCGGCGCTGGGGACCACAACCCTGGATATTACCGCTTACCGAGCCCCTGCGCCGCGAGCCATGGAAAGTCCCGCTCGCCGAGTGGGAGCGGCACGTCGCCTGTCCCACGCCCGATGAAATGATCCAACCGGCCGACTCCCCATATCATCAAAAGGAAACGCAGCATGCGCAGTTGGCGATCGACGATTTCTAGCGGGCTGGGTCTGGCGCTCGTGATGGCGGCTGGAGTCACCGTCGCGCATGAGGGACACGATCATCCTCCCAAGCCGGCCCGCGTCACGGATGAGAAACTGTATGCCGCCACGCCGATGCCCGACCGCGTCCTGCTGTCGTGGAAAGGGGAGCCGGCCCGTTCGCAGGCGATCACTTGGCGCACCGATCCGTCGATCGAAGAGGCGTTCGTAGAACTGGCGCTAGCGGCCGACGGCCCGTTGTTCGTCGCCTCGGCTCAGCGGTTTCCCGCGACGACGTCGGCCGTGAAGACCGACCTGGGGCCGGTCCACTATCACGCCGTCAATCTGACGGACCTGCAGCCCGGCACGTTGTACGTGTACCGGGCCGGCGACCGCACGAACTGGACTCCGTGGACCCATTTCCGCACGGCGGACGAGAAGCCCGCTCCGTTCACATTCATCTACTTCGGCGATGCGCAGAACGACATCCGCTCGCATTGGTCACGCGTCTTTCGGGAGGCGTTCGCCGATGCTCCCCGCGCGGCGTTCATGCTGCACGCAGGTGACCTGGTGAATCGGGGCAACATCGATGCCGAATGGGGTGAATGGCATTCCGCCGGAGGCTGGGTGAACGCGTCGATTCCTACGATCGCGATTCCCGGCAACCACGAATACGACGTCGATCGCACGGTACCGCTGCCGAAAGACCCCGACGAGCAGAAGAAACTTCCCAAGCGGCTGATGACCGGCTGGAAGGAACGCTTTGAATATCCGGAGAACGGGCCTGAAGAATTCCAATCCGAACTGGCCGAAACCGCCTACTACTTCGATTACCAGGGAATGCGGCTCGTCGGCTTGAACTCCATGGAAAACTTCGATGTGCAGGCGAAATGGCTGCGGACCGTGCTGGCCAACAATCCCTGCCGCTGGACTGTCGTCACGCATCATCACCCGGTCTTTTCCGTGAGCGATGGCCGCGACAATGTCGAGTTGCGCGCCGCTTGGCAGCCGATCTACGATGAGTTCAAAGTCGACCTCGTGTTGCAAGGACACGATCACACTTACGGTCGCTCCGATTTGCGGCGGTTCGCGCCGAACGTGGTCGGCGGCGCCACGGCACGCGCCGGCGAATTTGGCACGATGTACGTCGTCTCCGTCTCCGGCCCAAAGATGTACAAGGCCAACAAGACGCCGTTCGTCCGGCGGGCCGAGAACACGCAGCTCTACCAAGTGATCACCGTCCAGGGAGATCAACTCATCTATCAGGCCAAAACGGCGACCGGCAAGCTCTACGACGCCTTCACACTCGTCAAACGGACCGGCGAGCCGAATCAGCTCATCGAACAAGTGCCCAACTTGCCTGAAAATCGGCGTGATTGATTGAAGAATCAATTCCCCTGGCTACGGTTGGCCACGGTGTGCATTCCCCGCGGCATGTGGTCAATTGTCATCGTGTCCAATCCCTTCACACCACCCCCAAGACCGGCCGATTCCTTCCTGGAGTCCTACAACTGCGAAGTCGAGCGAGTTCGCCGGCTTGACCACGCCCATTCTTCGTTTACTGTGCACTTTCCCGATTCGTCGCGTCGGTAAAGAAAGTGCGAGACATGACGCGGTTTCTCGAGGGGCCTGCTCCTCATATTCAATGCCGCCGGTTTCTCCTTGACGGCCTGGCGGCCGGTCAAACGGTCCTCGACGTTGGTTGTGGCGCCGGAGACCTGATGCAAGAGCTCGCCGAGAGGGGGTGCTCGATGGCCGGCGTCGAGATCGATCTCTCATTGGTCGAATCCTGCCGGCGGGCAGGGCTTCAAGTTAGCGAAGGACAAGCGGAACGTTTGCCGATCACCGCTGACAGCCTGGATGCCCTCACTTGCAGCGTCGTGATCCCTTACACCGAGGAGCGGCAAGCCGTGGCAGAGTGGGCGCGGGTGCTTCGCCAGGGAGGCATCGTCAACGCGACTTATCACGGCATCGGCTACGGCCTCAACTATCTCGTGCGGGGGAATTCGCTGAAGCGGCGATTCTACGGATTCCGCATGCTGGCGAACACGTTCTACTACCGGCTGACCGGCCGTCGGCTACCCGGCTTTTTGGGAGACACGCTCTGTCAAAGTTCCCGCCGACTGGGCGCCTATTACCGAGCGGTGGGACTGGAACTCCGAGCGGAACAGGTCGTGGGACGATGTTTTGGGCTGCCGATCTTTTTGTGCCATCGCGCGGTGAAGTCCGAGGCTTGATCAAATCGGGCGAGCATGAAGGCCTTCATTCGGCCAGCGAGACCCGCGCCAGAAAAATATCGGCCTTGCCGGGCTCCGCAAAGTAGGCGGTCGTGCCTTCGTGGCAGGAATAGTAACTGACGGCGAGTTCGTTCTCGCCGACGGCGACGAAGCCCGGATAGGAACAATCGCCCTTCGTCAGAAAATGGGCGACTTCTTCGAAGCCCTGCTGTGGATCGAACGACCATAACCGGCATGTCTCCGTGGCGCCGTTCGGCAGTTTGATCATGTCGCGGCCTGCCAGATAGATCGTCCCGCGATGCCAGAGCGCCGCCGGAGCGTGAAAATAGAGGTCCTCGTTGATTGATTTCCAAGACGCCATCGCGGGCGTCTCGGCTAGGCCCACGTAGCCCCGCCGGAAGCCGCCCAGGCCTTCGTTCTTCGGGTGAGTCGGCCCACCGCCCTGATTTCGCCGGGCAAACAGCAGCGACTGGCCGTGCGGTAGAAACAAGAGATCGCATTCATTGGCCCACAGAATTTCCCCGTCGACTTCGGCCGGCGGAATGGGGGTGGAATGAAGTTTCCAGTCGTCGCCATCTTCTGAGACGAGGAGATCGACGCTGCAGTAGCCAGGCCGACGCAGATACGCGGGGACGTAAAACTTTCCGTCATGCCATTTGGGCCGCCAGAAGATGTAGCCGGGCGTCATCGACTTCGCGGCCGACCACTCGCGGCCGTCGATTGTACTCCAGCCGACGGTCCAATACTGGAGGATGTCGGCGTCGCTGTTTTGACCGGCGACGCAATACAGCCGGAGTCGATCGGAAGCGGCGGTCAATTTCGGATCGCGGAGGTCGACGTCCGGCACGCGAAATCGGGCGACGGTCTGCCAGTCGCGCAGGTCGTCCGAGCGGATCACGACGATTTCGCCGACCACGCCGGAACTGGGATCGCCGTGCGAGATGGCGCTGCGAAACGTGCAGTAGTAGGCGTCCTGGAATACGGTCAGGTCGGTGAAACAGTTGTAGCGGCCATCATCGAAGATCTTCGCGAGCGAGACCCGCGCCGTCGGCTCAGCCGATCGGGCAGCCGATGCCAACAGCAACCAGAGACAGATCGTGAAACCGGACATGCGCATGAGGCAACACCATGTGAAAGTGGAACGTGCTGAGGCTAGTGTAGTGCCGCGTAATTGAGGGAACTTATTTGATTGGCTGGCGTCTGGACTCCGAAAATCGGAGGATCCGTGCCATGCGCGTTGCGAAAGCCATCACGTTGACGGATGAAGAACGAGTCACGCTCACTAAATGGGCGCGGGGACGCAGCACCCCGGCGCGGCTGGTGCAGCGGGCCAAGATCATTCTCGCCGCGGCGGACGGCGCCGAGAACAAAGACATCGCGGCCCAACTCGGCTGCACGCGGCGCACCGTCGGGACGTGGCGCACCCGGTTCGTGACGGACCGGTTGGCAGGAATCGAACACGATGCGCCGCGCGGCGGCCGGACAGCAACGCAGCGACAGCGGTTTGAGGCGGAGATCATCCGCAAAACCACACAGGAGACGCCGCCCTCCGCCACGCAGTGGTCGACCAGAACGCTCGCCAAGGCGCTCGGCTGCGACGACACGCTGGTGCACCGCGTGTGGCGTGACAACGGACTGAAGCCGCACCGCATCAAGAACTTCAAGGTCTCGAACGATCCGAAATTCGCCGAGAAACTGGTCGACGTGGTCGGACTGTATCTCGATCCGCCGGAACACGCGCTGGTGCTGTCGTGTGATGAGAAGAGCCAGATTCAGGCGCTCGACCGCACGCAGAAAAGCCTGCCGTTGTTCCCGGGGCGGCTCAAAACGCTGACCCATGATTACAAGCGGAACGGCACAACCACGCTGTTCGCCGCCATTGAACTGGCCGAAGGCAAAATCATTTCGGACTGCCTGCCGCGGCATCGGCACCAGGAATGGATCAAGTTCCTGAAGAAGATCGACGCCGAGACGCCGCCGGAACTCGATCTGCATCTGGTCGTCGACAACTACGCCACACACAAGCATCCGAACGTGTTGTCGTGGCTCAAGCGGCATCCGCGATTTCACCAGCACTTCACGCCGACCTCGAGTTCGTGGCTGAACGTGATCGAACGCTGGTTCCGCGACCTGACGCACAACCGCATCCGCCACGGCGTGTTCCGCAGCGTGACGGAGTTGGAGCAGGCGATCCGTGACTATATCGCGCATCACAACGCCCACCCGAAATCGTTCGTGTGGACCAAGAAAGCCGAAGACATCCTGGAAAAAGTCGCCCGCGCCCGCAAAGCCCTGGATAAGGTCCCATCGGCGTGAGGCACTACACTAGTTGGTTTTTGCCGAACTAAAGACAGTTTCCATCGCTTGCAGAATCCGTGCAAGCGTGGCGATTCGGACGTCGTTTTCTCAGCCGTTTGCATTGCCTGCTTTGAAACGAACGGCGTGACACGATCTACTTGACGTCGTTCAAAGGTCTATTGGCTGGTAGCAGAGCGGGAGCCTGGGGCATGTTCCAATCGACAATCTCGCGCCGCCATTGTCTACGTGCGTTCGGAGGAATCGCCGTGGGCGGGATGGCAGCCCCACTTTTGCGGGCGGATTCTCAAACGCCGAAAGCGAGGATCGACGAGTGCCGCGTCATCAGTTGGAAGCCGCCCCTCTATCACGGCTGGCCGACACTGGCCCGGCGAAAGAATGGCGAGCTGCTGCTGGCATTTTCCGGCGGGCGCGAGGCGCACGTCTGTCCGTTCGGCCGCCTGGAGCTGATGCGTTCCAAGGACAACGGGCGGAGCTGGGGATGGCCGCAGGTGATCTACGACGGTCCGATCGACGACCGGGATGCGGGCCTTCTGGAAACGTCGCAAGGATCGCTCTTGCTGACGAACTTCACCAGCCTGGCGTATGTCGAACTCCTCACGGCGGCGGAAAAGGACCCGGCCGGCCAACCGCAACCGTGGGATGCGCTTAAGTTCGCCGAATGGCGGGCCGCGCATCACCGGCTCACCGACGAGGAGCGGCGGGAGGAAGTGGGCACCTGGATGTGGCGTTCCACCGATGGCGGCCGAACCTGGTCGGCGCGCTATGCCGTGCCGTGCCACAGCCCGCATGGCCCCATCGCCTTGACCGACGGCCGGCTGCTCTATCTCGGTGTCAGCCTCTGGGCGCAGGATCGAATCGTCGGGGCGTGGGAATCGACCGACGATGGACTGACGTGGCAACTCCTCTCCCGGATTCCTGCCCGCCCCGACGAGGATTCGGCGAACTATCACGAACTGCACGCCGTGGAAGCCGGCGAAGGGATTCTGATCGCACAGATTCGCAATCATAATTCTCTGAACAATCGGGAGACACTGCAGACGGAATCTCGCAACGGCGGAAAGACATGGTCCACGCCCCATTCCATCGGAGTGTGGGGGCTTCCGTCCCATCTCCTGCGTTTGAATGATGGCCGGATGCTGATGTCGTACGGTCACCGTCGCGCTCCGCTGGGGAATCAGGCGCGAGTGAGCGCCGACTCCGGCGCAACCTGGAGCGAACCGATCACGCTTTCCGCGGATGGGACGTCGGGCGATTGGGAATATCCCTCCACCGTCGAGACCGACGACGGCGAACTGATCACCGTCTGGTATGAACTGCTGAAGGGGATGGAGTTCGCCCAACTGCGACAGGCTCGTTGGCGCCTGTTGAGCTAACAGACAACGGCTTTCGATCAGCGTCGCAGGGGCGGGGGAATAGGTCAGAGAGTCTCGCCGGTTCGTTTCCTGGGTTGGATGATCTGCAAGAGGAGCGAGCGGATTTTGCCTTCAATGGGGACCGAGACGCCGGACACGCGATCGATGAGGACGAACGTGAACAGCGATTTGGCGGCGAGCTTGCCGGCATCTTTCTTTTTAATCAGCTGTTCCACTTCGCCGATGTTCGAGCCCAATGTGATGAGACTGGTAGAGACATGGATCATGTCTCCTTCGACCACCGGCAGGCGAAAACGCAGGTTCATCTGCATGATGATGAACCCCAGGTTGGCCTCATTGAGCAAGTCAACCAGGCCGTGGTGCTCGGCAAATTGCCAGCGGGCTTCTTCCAACAACTCCAGATAGCGCGCATTATTCACATGGCCGAAACTATCCAGATGGAACGAGCGGATCTTGAATGTTGTTTGGAAAATGATGCCCTCTCCTGCCTGAGTCGACTCCCCAACTCGTGAAACGGCTCAGCCATTCTCTCTCGGGACGCTAACCATGAACAGTCATGCCGCCTTGTGGATTCTGCTGATCGCCGCGGGGGCCAATGTAGAAAACCAGACTCATGCCGGTCGATTCATCGTGGAACATCCCACGCTGCGAAACCTCGGTTTCGAATGGTCGATTCGCGGCGACGCGAACCGCAATGCGATCGTGAACGTCAGCTTTCGGAAAGTCGGCGAGACGCGTTGGCGCGACGCGCTCCCGCTGCTGCGCATTGGCGGCGAAAACGTCTATCGACGCCAACTGACGAGCTATTACGCGATCAAAGTCTAC
>CAZDGB010000039.1:0-31455 GCA_964504645.1 uncultured Planctomycetaceae bacterium
CGAGCCGATCAGAATCGCCGCGCAGCTCGTCGGCGTTTTGGCGGCGACGTTGACGTCCGCTTTCCAGAGTTTCTGGAATTGTTCGGTGAGCTGGGTCGCGGCGAGTTTCTCCAGCGCCGGAGCGTTCTCTGCGACGACGAGCGTAATTTGCGGAGGGTCTGCGGCGAAAGAAGGCGCTGCGATCCACGAAGCGACAAGCGTGACGGCGATGATCCAACGACAGTTCATTGTGCGCCCTCCGGTTCGGCGATGCACAGAATCTTCTGCATCGTGCGGAAATAGATGCGGCCGTCGGCGATGGCCGGTGTGGCGATGACCGTGTCGCCCAGATCGTTCTTCGCCAGCACGTTCAGCTTATGGCCTTCCTCCAGCACCACGACGAAACCGTTTTCGCCGGTGGTGTAGATCTTGCCGTCGCCCGCGACCGGCGAGGCGAAGTATTCGCCGAGGTTTTGCAGCCGCTTCGTTTCCCAGTGCGACTTGCCGGTCTCGATGTCGAACGAGCTGCACAGGCCGCCCTTTTTCACGATGAACAACTGGTCGCCGACCGCGATGGGAGACGCCATGTTCGACGGGGCCTTGTTCTTGAGGCCCCACACGAGGTGCGTCTTGGTGACGTCGCCCGTGCCGCCTCCTTTGATTGCCTGAATGATGCTGCCGCCGCCGGCCATGTTCGTGGGCGACTGGAAGGCGAAGTCGAGTTCCTCTTCGACGAGGAAGCCGTCCTGGTTCTTGTCGGCCTTGTCGAACTTTTCGCCGAACTCTTTCGGAACTTCGGTCTTCGCCAGCTTGCCGTCCTGGTTCGTGTCCTTCCATTCGAGGAGCGCGTATTTCAGGATGCGTTCGGTGTCGCCGTAGCTCTGACACGAGAGGTAGACCACGCCGTTGCGCACGACGGGAGACGTCATGATCGTGCGGAGCAGGGTGTTGCAGGTCCAGAGTTCCTCGCCGGTCTCGGGGGAGTAGCCTTTCATCTTGCCGGTGCCGGCGACGACGATGTCGGTCCGTTCCGGCGTTTCGACGATGACCGGCGTGGAATAGCCGCCGAGCATGTCGGGCCGCGGCGTGCGCCATTTCACCTCGCCCGTTTTCTTGTCGACGGCGAGGATGTACGAATTCAGATCGTCATCGCTACAGAAGATGACCGTGTCCTGATACTGAATCGGCGACGCGGCCGCGCCCCAGTCCATGAGGTAGTTGGGAACTTCGAGCGGCACGCGCCATTCCTCGTCGCCCGTCGCCGCATTCAGGCCCATGAGTCCGATCGTGCTGAAGTAGACATACACGCGGTCGGCGTCGGCCGTCGGCGTGGAAGAAGCCGCCACGTTCGGCTTGGTAACCGGCGGCAGCTTGCCGGTCTCGAACGACTTTTGCCACAACTGCTTGCCGGTCGAGGCCTCATGACAGAAGACCGAAAATTCTTCCGGGGCGGTCATCGACGTGTTGTAGAGTTTGCCGCCGACGACGATGGGACAACTGACCCCTTCGCCGAGCGTCGCTTCCCAGCGCAGATTTTCGGTCGTGGAGAAAGTGACCGGCAGCCGCTTGCTGGTCGAGACGCCGCTGCAATTCACGCCGCGGAATTGCGGCCAGTCTTCGGCACGGGCCGCGCCGGTCAATAGGACTAGGCAGAAGAGTCTCGCGCAGAGGCGCAGAGACGCAGAGAAACGCAAAGAATGCATGCAGGGCCTCGTTCTGGCGTGGGCAAAAAGTTGCTGAAGTCGTGAGACTTGAGTCCCGGAACTCTCACGAGTTCCGCTACACAATTAGGCTTTCAAGCCGAGTTGCTGGTGCTGCTGTTTGACGGCGTCCTGATAGCGCTGGTACGCGACCATGTCGCGTTGGGCGCTGACGCCCTTGATGACCATCGCGAAGGCCCGCCGGTGGCGGTCTTTGGCTTTGTTCGGGGCGGCGCGGTGGATCGTGTTGCCGTGATGGACGATGACGTCGCCCGGCTCGAGATCGGTGAGGACTTCGAGTTGCCGGTCTTCGTCGCCGTAATCGAGGATCCCCTGCGAGAAGCCGAGAACCGCCGAGCGGCCATGCGGGCGGATGCCTTTCAGATGCGAGCCGCGGACGTAGCGGACGCAGCCGTTCTCCTCGTTGACGCGGTCGAGCGCCATCCAAACGGTGATCACCTGCGGCGGTGTCAAGCAGAAATAATAGTTGTCCTGGTGCGGCGGCGTCGGAGCCTCCTCGCCGGGCGGCTTGTTGAACCACTCCGGATATTCACAGAGGACCGATTCGCCGAGCAGGCCTTCGGCCAACCCCAACCACTTAGGCTGTTTCGTGTAATCGCGAAAGTACGGATCGACCTGCATGTGCTGCATCTGCTTCAGCGTCGAAGGCCGCGACTTGTCGACGTAGAACGCGTCGGCGTCGGGCAGCGTCGGCACGACTTCGCGGATATACCGGTCGAGCTCGCGCGTCAACTCGGCGAACTCGTCCTTCGAGAGCAGCTGCCGGACCGTGACGAAGCCGTCGCGATCGAAGTCTTTCTTCAATGCCGCGTAGTCCATCGTCGATTTCCTTCTGGTAGGGTTTGCCGAGTCTTCGAGGCGAACCGTGTTTCGATGTCGTCAGTGGTGAAGGTTCGCCTCGTCACAGCCCTCGGCAAACCCTACAAAAATCAGCGCACCATTCGGCGAAAGGCGTCTTGAGCGACTTGGGTTTCGAGCAGCGCATCCAGTTTGCCGCGTTCGAGGCCGTCTCTCAAGATCGGGAAGACCTCGCGGGCGGCGTTGACCGTCTGGTCGAGTTCCGCCGGGCCTTGGGAGGCATTCGTGTAGAACGACGCGTAGCCGTGGCTGCCGCGCTTCGCCATCTCCTGAATGAACAGCGTCGTCAGTTTCGCTTTGACGCCGGCATCCTCGACCTGGAATTGCAGCGACGGATGGACGTTCAATCCGACGCACCGCACCGGCAGGCCGGTTTCCTCGGCGACGCCGTTCAACTGGTTCTTGAGCTTCTGGCCGAGCTGATCGAGATACTCCGGCACTTTCCGTTTCTTGAGCTCGCGGATCGTCGTCAGCGCGGCCCGCAGACCAAGCGTGTCGCTCCAGTAGGTGCTGGAAATGAACATCGGCGTCGCGGCCTGCATCACGTCCTGTTTGCCGACGACGGCCCCCATCGGATAGCCGTTGGAGATCGCCTTGGCAAGAACCGTCATGTCGGGAGTGACGCCCGTGTATTCCTGGATGCCGCCGATCCGCGTCCGCCAGCCACAGGAGACTTCGTCGAAGATCAAGACGACGTTTCGTTCGGAGCAAAGCTTCCGCACCCCTTCGAGATAGCCGGCCGGCGGCAGTTCGGAACGGAGCGGCTCCATGATCACCGCCGCGACCTGCCCGCGGTGTTGATCCAGCAGATTGCCCAGCGAGTTGACGTCGCCGAACGGGAAGGGGAGGGCGGTTTCGGCGAGCGCCTTCGGCACGCCGATCGGTTCGATCCCCGGAAACAGGTGTGCGTTAAGGTTGGCCTCGGCGGAGAGATTCGCGGCGAGATACCAATCGTGCCAGCCGTGGTAGCCGCAGAACAGGACTTTATCGCGGCCCGTCGCGCCGCGGGCGATGCGAACGGCGATGGCGCACGCCTCGCCGCCGCACTTGGCGTAGCGGACCATCTCGCAACTTGGAATCGTGTTGCAGAGCTCCTCGGCGAGTTCGATCTCCAGTTCGTGGTTGATCGAATACATCGTGCCGGTCGACATCTGCTGGCGGACGGCGTCGTCGATTACCGGGTCGCAGTAGCCGAGGATGATTGCCCCGATGCCGCTCACCCAGTCGATGTATTCGTGGCCGTCGACGTCCTGGAAGCGAGCCCCCTTGGCTTTCACGGCGTAAACGGGGGAGACGCCGTTGGCGTAGCGCGTCGGCCGGCGGCTGACGAGCTGCGTCCCGCCGGGAATGAGTTGTTGCGCCCGTTCCCACAACGCCATCGATTTTGGGACACGTGATGTCATGTGCAGCGATCCTGACTGACCCTCGAAGCCCGGCTTCACCGGGCTTCCTGTGTGGCATGTGACTTACGATTTAGATTCTTCGAAAGCCCGGCTTTCCAAGGCTAAAGCCTAGCATTGTCATTCTAACGGCGAGGGGAGTGCGGCGCGCAGGCACCAGCCACCGTCCACCAGCAGCGACGCCCCCGTGACGTAATCTGCATCGTCCGAACACAAAAACGCCGCCGCTTTGCCGATGTCTGACGGCGTTCCCAATCGCCCCCACGGCAGCTTCGGCGCGGCTGCCGCGATGTTTTCCGTGCCGAACGTCGCATGCTCGCCGGGCGTGTCGATCCAGCCGGGATCGATCACGTTCACGTTAATGCGGTGCGGCAAAAGTTCCGCGGCGATCGTTTCGGCCATGTGCTTCAGACCGCTTTTCGCCGCGTTGTACGCGAAGGCATTGACATAGGGAATTCGCGAATGAACACTGCAAATGAAGACGATTTTCCCTTTGCCGCCGCGCTGCACCATATGCTGCGCGACGAGTTGGCTCATGTAAAAGCCGCCCGATAGCGTTCCCTGGATCGTACGGTCGAAGAGTGCCGGATCGTAATCCAGAAAGTCGCCGCGACGGGAAAATGCCGGATTGCTGACCAGGATGTCGATCCGCCCGAACTTGTCGAGCACGCGCTGGACGAGCGCCGCACACGACGCCTGCTGGAACGCATCCCCGTCGAACAATTCGCAGCGCCGGCCGAGGGCCTGGATCTCGGCAATCGTCTCTTCAGCGTCGGCGGTCCGGTCCCGATCGTTGATGGCGATATCGGCTCCGGCACGGGCCAGTTCCAGCGCGCACCCCTTGCCGATGCCGCGGGCGCCGCCGGTGATGAAGGCGATTTTGCCGGAAAGATTCATGTCGATCTCAAGTGGTCGTTTGCGACGCTTCGCAGAAGCGTTCCGCCGCGAGACGCGGCGGCTCTTAATCCAAACTCACCCGCGCCCAGTGCACGCTCAGCGCATCCGGCGGACCGGCGTAGAACGTCAACAGAGCCGTTTTCGCATCGATCAACTGGGAACATGGATGGCCGAAACTCCATTTGCGCATGTCGTCCCAATACTCGGCGAAGTCGACCCCCTCTTTCTGATTGCCGACGACCGACTTCTCGTCGTGAACGTGAACCGTGAGGGACTCGCCGGCCGGCCATGTTTTGCCGCCGTCTTTCGACTGCCACAGCTTCAGCGTGCCGGGCCGGTCGCGGTCGACGACGAAGCCGAGAATGCGGCCATCGTCGAGCAACAGCGGCGCGGAAATCTGGCCGGGGATGCCGGTGTCGCTCGGCGTCGATTTCGCCCGGTCGCCTTCCTTCGTGGAAGCCCGCAGAAATTGGACGTTCAAATCCTTCCCCGTGGCCTTGTTGTGCGTCCAGAACAGGCCGATGTACTCGCCGGGCGTTTTCGTCGGGGTTATCCGTTCGTCCCAATAGAAGACTTCGTGCTTGGGATCTTCGCCGACGATGTGGAGCTCGGGAAACGTCTGGCCGCCGTCGCGAGAGGTGAACAACCAGGCGCAATGCCAGGCCGGCTTCGGATCGTCGTAATGTTTGAAGCTTTCAAACGCCAGGCCGATCGAACCATCCGGCCACTGCACGGGCGGGCCGCTCAGGGCGGTGCCCGTCAGACCCGGCGTAACGATTTCCCGCCACGGCCCGAACGTTTCGCCGTGGTCGTTCGATTCGGCGACCAGCAACTTGGAGTGCAGAATCCCTTCCGTCACGGGATCAAACAGCGGCCTCTCCGGATCGGTCCGGTCGAACCAGGTCGTAAAGAGGAGCAATTTCCCCGGTGCGATTTCGGCGAACTCGGTGCCGGCGAGCGAGCCGCGAATGCCGCCAAAGGTTGTTTCGGGGCAAAAGGAAACTTGCGACCACGTTTTCCCGCCGTCTTTGCTGCGCGACCAGCGGATGACGCTGTTCGCGTCGTGCTTTTTCTTGCCGACGTGATAGCCGCAAAGCCAGTCCCCGTTCTGGAGCCGGTAGAGGCTGTCGAAACTGGCGATCCGTTCAGAAGCGGGACGATTGGAAGCGTCGTAGACGAGACCGCGGTCGATCACTCGCATTTCAGGCGCATCCTCCGGTGAGAATCACGGATTTTCGCTCAGCCTAACGCCGCGATTTGTCGGATTCAATCGCGCGAGATTTTTTTGCAAAAAAACGGTAGCATCGCGGCGACCCCGTTCACGGTTAGCAGCGATGCGGAGATTTCCGCAGTGGAGCGCTCCGCTCGCAGAGCCTCCGCGTCGCGGCTAACCGTATTCCCTTAATCGCTGAGAGCACCATGCCCACTCCTTACATCGAAACCTTTGATCACGGCCCCGGTGGTTGGGTCCGCGTCGTCGACAACGTGATGCCCCCCGCCGCGCTGCCGGTCAAAGACGGCGCTCTCTGGTCGTACGGCCCGTGGTGGGTCGATTACAACCACGCGCCGCCCGGAGCCGGTTATCTGCAACTTCTGATGTGCCTCAATACGAAGGCGCCGTTCGGTGAGACGCTGAAAGAAGTGGCTGGTGAAAACCGCTTCGTCACCGGCGGTTTCTCACGCAATCTCACGAACGCCACCGTCACAGCCCGGCTCAAGGGGGAACTTGAAGCCGCCGGCACGAATATCTGCGTCCTCATTCAAGGCGCGCAGGATGGCATGGTCACCGGTTGGATTCACACCGCGCAGACAATGCACGTCACGCCGGAGTACACCGAGCAATCGGTGAAGCTTGTGCCCGACGAGTCGCAGTGGACGTGCATCGGCGCGCGGCGGGGCCGGGAAGACTTCTACGGCCGCACACCGCTGGAGCGAATTCTCTCCGACGTGAACGTCAACTTGTATCTGCTGCTGTTCCCCGTGAAACCGAGGCCGATGGGCCCCATCACCGGCGACCCGCACGTCTTGCGGGCCGGCAAAGACTACCCCGTCTGGCCGTCGAGCATCGCCCAGGGTTACGTCGCCGTGGACACGATCCGCATCGACTGGCCGTGAGGCAAGATCTGGCAAATGTCCGCGGGCAACGACTCGCGGCGTGCATTTGAATAACGAATCCCCGTTCGGTCCGACTGTGCCCGCTTGCAGGCCGACGGACTGAGGCCGGGACACCTGTCGATTGAGGTCAGACTTTCCTCAAAGCAGGTAGCGAACGGCCTTTTGTGTTATCATTTCCCGCGCACATCGGGATTCTCACCCATCCCTTGGCCTTTGTTGTTGTCACGCTGCTGATGCTCGCACTGCATTTTCATGGGGCTTCGATTCATGACGACAGCCACTCTGCCGCTGCGTGACTATACGTTTCTGGGGATCACGCAATCGTTGTGTCCCGAGTGCCTGTCGGTGGTGCCCGCCAAAATCGTCGTGCGGGAAAACAGAGTCTATTTTCGCAAGACTTGCCCGACTCACGGCGTGCGCGAAGATTTCGTGTGCAGCGATGCCCGGCACTACGATCAACTCGACTATTCCACGCCGGGAAAAGTTCCGCGCCAGGTCGGCGTCGCTCCGGAGCGAGGATGTCCGCTCGATTGCGGGCTGTGCACAGAGCACGAACAGCACACCTGCATCGGACTGGTCGAATTGACCACATCGTGCAATTTGCAGTGTCCGCTGTGTTATTCGTCGAGCGGTCCCGGCGGACGGCATGTGCCGTACGAGGATTGCATCGCGGCCATTGAACGGCTGATCGAAGTCGAAGGACGTCCCGAAGTTCTCCAGTTGTCGGGCGGCGAACCGACGATTCATCCCGATTTCGATCGAATCCTCGCCTACGCCTGCGGACGGCCGATCGACATCGTGATGGTCAACACCAACGGGATTCGCATCGCCCACGACCCCGCTTTGATCGAGCGGCTTGCCGAATTTCGCACGCGAATGGAAGTCTACTTGCAGTTTGACGGATTGAGCGACGCCGCCTACGTCGCATTGCGCGGAGAATCGCTCCTCGAGACGAAGCTGAAGGCGGTCGAATTGCTGGGCCGCGCGGGAATCCGCACGACGCTGGTGACGACCTTGCAAACGGGCGTCAACGAAACCGAGATCGGCGCTATCGTAAAGTTCGGGCTGGAACGCCCCTGGATCACGGGCGTCAGCTTTCAACCGGCGACCTATTCCGGACGAACGGAACTGCCCGAGTCGCTGGAGCGGCGCATCACGTATCCGGACGTGATTCGCGCCGTCGCGGAGCAATCCGAGGGGCTCTTTCGCGAGGACGATTTCCTGCCGTTGCCGTGCGCTCATCCGAATTGCCATCAACTGACGTATGCGTATCGCGCCGGCGGGAAAGTTATCCCGCTGCTGCGGTTCATCAATGCTTTGGAAAACCTGGACTTGCTGGCCAATGGAATCACGTTCACGCGCAGCCGCGCGCGGCAATTGATCGAGCGCTATCTATCGCGCCTGGGGTGTTGTGCGGACGGCAATTGCGGAGGCGATCTCGTCAGCCTGACGACATCAATGGAGCCTTCGGCCGTTCCGTTGACAACCGATGAGGCTGCCGATGCCGCCAAAGACTTTTTTGCGCGGGCCTTGCAGGAGCAACTCGACCCGGAAGACGTGTTTCGCATCACCATTACCTCGTTCCTCGACCCCTACAATTTCGATGTCCGGCGGGTGATGAAATGCTGCGTCCATAACGTGCTTCCCAGCGGCCACGTGGTCCCCTTCTGTGCCTACAACACATTGTACAGGCCGGGAATCGTCCCCTTACCGGCACTGACTCGAATTTCGCGCTGAAACATTCCCTGAGCGAACGGACTACAGCCGCCAGCACGTCCTAAGACGGGAGCCTGCCGATGACGGAAGAAAACCACGAATCCCTCACGACCTGCCCGAAATGCGACGTCTCCCTGAATCCCGCCTGGTCCGTTTGCCCGGTGTGCGGCCTGCGGATCAAACCCGAGAATGGCCTGGCGCTCCGCGCGGCGCTGTGGGGAGGCGTCTTGGTGGGATATGTCTTGATGGTGCTGGCGGTCATCAGGACGGATCGAACTCTGGCAATCGGCTTTGGGGTCGTGGTCGGAGTTCCGCTGGCGTATGTTTTCGGCAGAGCAGTGATTTTCCGGTTGAGCGGACGGCCCCTCACCCTCGGCCAATTGGGCCGCGCCACCTTACGCGCGGCAATCGTGACCATTCTCACGGTCGTCGTGGGACCGCTCGTACTGGGAACGGCTTGTCTGTTGTTGCTGTTTGCCATCTGCGCAACGGGAGCGGCGTTCCACTGAATTGGCCCAGCCCCTACTTCTCGGTAATCATGCTCTGCGCTCTGGCGGCGGGAGTCGCGCTCGCCCGGCGTCGCCAGCAAAAACTCGGGCTGACACTGCCGCAACGGACCGCGATTGGTCTCGGGGCGTTTTGCGGCGGGATGATTGGCAGCAAAATTCCCTTCGCCCTGACGGATTCCCAGGGACCGTTTTGCGCTCAGGCCTGGATTGGCGATGGCAAGACCGTGCTCTTCGGACTCGCCGGTGGTTATCTCGGCGTCGAACTGGCGAAGGCGGTCGCCGGCGTCCAGGCGAAGACCGGCGATTCCTTTGCCGTTCCCGTGGCCGTGGCCATCGGGATCGGCCGACTCGCCTGTCTGGTCGCGGGCTGTTGTTACGGAGTTCCCACAGCAATGCCCTGGGGCGTCGATTTCGGAGACGGAATTCGCCGCCATCCGACGCAATTCTATGAAATGATCTTCCACTTCACCGCGGCACTGATTCTGCTCCTCTTGGAACGCCGCAATTTGTTTCCGACCCAACGATTCAAGCTCTACTTGCTGGCGTATTGCCTCTATCGTTTTCTGTCGGAATTCCTGCGTCCGGAGATTCGCCTGGCGCTGAATCTGACGGCCTATCAGTGGGGTACGATCCTGTTGTGCCCGGTGATCTGCTGGCTGTGGTATCGCGATCAAAAGGTTGTCGAACGCTGCGGTAATCCGTTGGCACAACCAGCGGGGCCAAACTTCCAGAACTGAATCCCTGGCAATTCAGGATCGCAACTGATATTTCAACGACAAGCCGCCAATGCGTTATTCCCTGGAAGCAACATGAAGAAGATCGCATCCCGAGTTTTGGTCACCGGCGGCTATGGCTGCATCGGCGCGGAGACGGTGAAGTGGCTGCTGGCCAAGACCGATGCCGCCGTCATTGCCGCAAGTCGCGACGTCAGCGCCGAGCGAACGCAGCGCTTGTTTTCCGGTCAGGACCTGAGTCGATTGACGTGCGTTCGGCTGGATGTCCGCTCGCAGCCGGAATTGGAAGAGGTGCTGACGCGGCAGGAGATCACGCATGTCATCCATCTGGCCGCGTTGCAAACGCCGGACTGCAACGCGCACCGCGACCTGGGGCTGCAGATCAACCTGGCGGGCACGCAATACCTGATCGAAGCGATCAAGAAGTGCCGGCCGAAGCTCGAGCGGTTTGTCTTCGCCAGTTCGATTTCGGTCTATGGGCACCGCAGCGCGTACCCGGCGGGAACCGTGCCGATGCTGGCCGAACCGGCCCCGACGACCGTCTACGGCATTTGGAAGCTGGCGGGCGAACATCTGTCGCGGCTGTTTTGCGAGGAGACGGGAATTCCCACGGTCAGCCTTCGCCCGGGCGTCTTGTTCGGACCGGGCCGCGATGCCGGGTTGACCGCCGTGACGACCACGGCGATGAAGCGCGTGGCCCTGGAAACGCCCTACGAGATTCCCTTTCGCAGCCGCCAGGATTTTCTGTACGCCCCCGACGTCGGGGCCGCCTTCGGGAAGGTTGCGCTGGAGCCGTTTTCCGGCTACGGCGTCTTCACGCTGCCCAGCCACACGGTGGAAACCGCCGACATGGTGCAAACCATGCGTCAAGCCGCCGGCGACGTGGGGCTGGCTAAAAACCTCGCGATCACCGTGGGCACAGCCGAAGTCCCGTTCATCTGCGACCTCGATTACCAGCCGTTTCTGCAAGCCTTCCCTGAGACTCCGCACACACCGCTGTTGGCGGCGGTGCGTGCCTCGCTGGAAGAATTCCGACGGCAGCGCGAATTGGGTTGGCTTAAGTCTTAGAGTTGATCAGGGATCGTTAATACGACGCGACCAACTACGGACCTTGGCGCCTAACTCGCTCGAATTGCCATTCGCAACGGCCGCCGAGATAATTGCCGCGGTGTTCTTGTTTCCGCCCCGGACGGCAAAAGGAAACCGGCCATGAAGACGACTCTCTCCGCCGCAGTGCTGTTAGGCCTCGTCAGTGTTGCCGCTGCAGAAAAGCCCACCACCTCCGAGATTCGGGCCAGCGCCTCGGAGTTGACCGGAACCTACGCATTGAACGAGGCTCGCTTCGATGAAGATTACACCGACAAGATTGTGGTCGTGACGGGAAACGTCAAGGCCGTTCGCAAGACGACGCATCATCGATATACAGTGCAGTTGGAGACTTTTCTCGACGTGAACATCATCCTCTTCGTGGACGCCAAGCATCGGAAGGAACTGGCGGCCTACGTCCCCGGCGACGAGGTCACGCTGCGGGGAAAATGCATTGGCGCGGTTTACCCGGAATCCAACGGACGCCGCACTCCCGAAATTCAACTCTTGAGCTCCGAGCCGCTCGCGAGAAAGCCGCAATCCGAGTTGGAGCCGCCGCCGAAGCCGACGTTTTGAGAGATTTTCTGTTTGCAATCGACGGGGATCGAAGAAGAAAGCGATCAATGCCGAGAGCCTTGGCGCCGCATCGTTGTCCCGGCTGCGAGATGGTTAGACCGTTCTGCTTTTGCGCGCTGATTCCGCGGATCGAGTTGCAGACCCGCGTGATCATCCTGATGCACACTTCCGAGGAGGTGCTCCCCAGCAATACGGCCCGGCTCGCGCACAAAGCGCTGCCCAACAGCGAAATCCGCATTAACGGACGGCTCGGCGACCGGTTATCGAGCGACGGACTCATCGAAGCCGGGCGGCAATCGCTGCTGCTCTATCCCAGCCCTAATGCGGCCGAACTTTCACCGGACTTCGTTTCCCGCTTGAAGGAGCGGGTGAATCTGATCGTTCCCGATGGGAGATGGCGGCAAACGCAGAAATTCGCCCGTCGCGAGCCGGCGCTCGCAGGAATTCCTCACGTCAAAATTCCGCTGTGTGAGCCATCGCATTACCGGTTGCGTACCCAGCCGAACGACAAAAGTCTCTGCACGCTGGAAGCGATCGCCCGCGCCCTCGGGGTGCTCGAAAGCCGTGCTGCGCAGGAACAATTGGAAACCGTTCTCGCGGTGAAAGTCGCCCGTACCCTGCAGGCGCGAGGCGTGGTCCCTGTCGATTCATGAAACGGACAGCGATTCCAGCATTTCCCAGCGGGCATAGGCCGCGGTCAACTGTTCGTGCAGCGTTTCCAGCTTTTCCTTGAATTCGGCGATGGTCGCCCCGCTTTGCTGGTAGAACTCCGGCGCTGACATTTGCTGATGCAGGAGATTCTGCTCGGCCTCCCACGCCTCGATTTGGCCAGGTAACTGTTGCAGCTCCCGCTGCTCCTGATGGTTCAAGGTGCGCGGCCGCGGTTTTGGCGTGCGGGCAGAAGTCTTCGTGCTCAAGGCCGCCTTTTTAGCGCCGGCGGGAGTTTCGTCCGGCTCTTGCCCCGCGCGCTGCTGCTTCCAATCGTCGTAACCGCCGGCATATTCCTTGACGACGCCGTTCCCCTCGAAGACGAGCGTCTGAGTGGCCACATTGTTGAGGAAGGCTCGGTCGTGGCTCACCAGCAAGATCGTGCCGGCATAGTCGACGAGCAGGCTCTCCAACAGCTCCAGGGTCTCGGCATCCAGGTCGTTGGTCGGCTCGTCGAGTACCAGGACATTGGACGGCTTGGAGAAGAGACGAGCCAGCAGCAAACGGTTCCGTTCTCCGCCGGAAAGAAAGCGGACGAGCGTTTTCGAGCGCTCCGGCGAGAACAGGAAGTCTTCCAGATAGCCGATGATGTGCCGGCGGCGGCCGTTGATCACCAACATGTCCTGGCCGTGAGCCACATTCTCGATCACCGATTGTTCATCATCGAGTTGAGCCCGGAGTTGATCGAAGTAGCCGACCTCCAGGTTCGTCCCCAGCCGAATCGTTCCCGCTGTCGGCTCTAGCTGACCGAGCAGAATCCGCAGCAGTGTCGTCTTTCCGCAGCCGTTCGGGCCAATCACGCCGACCTTGTCTCCCCGAAAAATAGTCGTCGAGAAATCGCGCAGAATCGTTCGGCCGGCAATCTCGTAAGTCAATTTCGTCGCCTGCACCACCAACGTGCCGGACCGGGCGGCGTCCTCGTGCATTTCGACTTTGACCGTGCCGACTTTTTCCCGTCGCGCCTGACGCTCCCGCCGCAGTTGCAGCAACGCCTGGACACGGCCTTCATTTCGCGTGCGTCGGGCTTTGACCCCTTGCCGCAGCCAGGCTTCCTCCTGGGCGAGTTTCTTGTCGAATTGCGCCTGCTGCTGCTCTTCCACCAGCAACGCGGCTTCCTTCCGTTCGAGAAACGTGCGGTAATCGCAAGTCCAATCCAACAGCCGGCCGCGGTCGATTTCCACAATCCGCGTCGCCAGCCGCTGCAGAAACAGGCGATCGTGCGTAACGAAGATCAGCGTTCCCGCAAAGCGTTGCAGGAATTCTTCGAGCCAGTCGATCGCTTCCAAATCCAAATGGTTGGTGGGCTCATCGAGCAGCAACACATCGGGTTCGTTGACCAGCGATGTGGCCAGCAGGACGCGGCGTTTCATCCCCGCGGACAATTGATCGAACGGCTTCCAGGGATCGAGTTGCATCCGATCCAGCGTCCGCTCCACCTGATGTTCCCACTCCCAGGCGCGTTCGGGGTCCAGGGAATGCGCTTCTTCTTCCAACCGCGCGCGATCGGCGGCGTCCAGTTCATCGCCGCGCCGATGCAAGCGAAAATGGGCGGCCACCGCCGGTCCGATCTCGCCTAGTCCGCCGGCGACGATCTCGAAGATCGTGCCGCGAGTCTCGATCGGCACATCCTGAATCTGCCGGGCCACCTTGCATCCGGCAGCCAATTCCACGGTGCCAGAATCCGGCGTGAGTTCGCCCCGCATCAGCCGCATCAGGGTCGATTTCCCGGCGCCGTTTCGACCGACCAATCCCACGCGTTCGCCGCGTTCGACTTCAATGGTCGCCTGCTCGATGAGCGGCCGGCCCCCAAAACTGAAACTGACCTCACGCAAACTCAAAACGGCCACAAGATATTTCCGAAGACGAGAACAAGGAAAGCAAGCCATGCCTGAAAAGCATCGGCCGCCATCGTACAAAATTCTTGCGACATGGCCAGCCGCCCCAAACAGAACTCGCAGGCCATCGCCGTTGACTATTCCGGGCAGATAAAAACCTTGTTTCCAAGAAAGGTCTTTGTCGAAGTGGAAGCTCCAGGTGCAGTTTAGTGAAAATCACGAGACTTAAGGGAAAGCGGCGCGAGGTGGAAACTCAGGTCGCCGATACGTTTGACGATGACGTGAATAACCAGACCGCGGCATTCGACTTTTCCGTGAACGATCCAACATTGCGAGCGGCTAGCGACACGACGGAATCGTTCCCAGGTGTGCCGGTGAACGATCAGGTTGGCCGTGCCGGTTTCGTCTTCGATGGTGACGAACGTAATTTCTTTCGCGGTGGCGGGCCGCTGCCTCATCAGGACGATTCCCGCGACCTTCACGGACGAGTCCGTCTGCATGCGAGCCAGTTCTTCGTTTGGAATCACACCGAGCGAGGCGAGATGTTTTCGATGAAAGCTGAGCGGATGGGCACGGAGCGACATACCTGTCGTTTGATAGTCGCTATAGACCTCTTCCTCCGGCGTCATGGAGGGAAGAACCGCCGGCGGTTCGTCGGGCGGCAAATCGTCGAAGAGGGTCTTCTGACGGGGTTTCGGTTTGACAGCCAAGGCGTTCCAGACGGCATCGCGGCGAGTTGGAGTCAGGCTCCGCAGCGCGTCGGCTCCCGCCAGGCATTCAACCTGAGTCGGTAAGAGGGCTGTGCGTTTGATGAAGTCCGACAGCGACGCAAACGGCCGAAGCGCCCGTTGCACCGCGATCTTCTCACAAGTACTGCCCGAGAGGCCGCGGATCAACCGCAATCCCAACCGTAATCGGTCTGATTCGATGGTGCAGTCTCGGTCGCTGTAACAGACATCGACAGGCAAGACTTCAACGCCGTGCCGGCGGGCGTTTTGAATAAGCTGGGCGGGGGCGTAAAACCCCATTGGCTGGCTGTTGATCAGGGCGGCGGTGAATTCGGCGAGATAGTGATATTTCAGCCAGCAGGAGATGTAGACCAGCAGAGCGAAGCTGGCGGCGTGACTTTCCGGAAAGCCATACTCGCCGAATCCCCGAATCTGTTGAAAGATCCGTTCCGCGAACTCAACGGAGAGGCCTTTCTGTTTCATGCCGGTGAGGAGCTTTTCATGGAACTGATCGATCAACCCGGGGCGCCGCCAAGCTCCCATCGCCCGGCGCAACTGATCGGCTTCGCCTGGCGCGAACCCCGCCGCCACGATTGCCAGTTGCATGCACTGCTCCTGAAAGAGTGGTACACCGCAGGTTTTCTCCAGAACCTTCTTGAGCTCCTCTTGAATGGGCCCTTCAGGATAGGCGATCTCTTCCTCACCGGATCGGCGCCGCAGGTAGGGATGGACCATATCCCCCTGAATCGGACCAGGGCGGACGATTGCGACTTCGACGACCAGGTCGTAGTAACTTTTGGGTTTCAGACGAGGAAGCATCGACATCTGGGCGCGGCTCTCAATCTGGAAAACTCCCATCGTGTCGGCCTGGCAGATCATGTCGTAGACATCGCGGTCTCCTTCAGGGATGTCGGAAAGCGTCAGCTTCCTTCCACTTGTCGCTTCCACAAGCGAAAAGCATTTGCGAATGGCGGTCAGCATCCCGAGGGAGAGGCAGTCGACCTTGAGAATGCCTAGATCGTCGAGGTCGTCCTTGTTCCACTCCACGACGGTTCGGCCCTCCATCGAGGCATTTTCGATGGGGACGAGTTCGTGCAGCGGCCCTCGCGTGATCACCATGCCGCCGACATGTTGCGAGAGGTGTCGGGGGAAGCCGATCAGCTCTTGCACGAGATGAATGAACCGTCGCCCGATGGCTGAACGGGTCTCCAACCCCGCTTCTCGGCAGCGCTGTGCAAAGTTTTGTGTTGCCTGATAGTGATCAGCATTCTTCGCCAGCCGATCGACGAGATCAGTAGAGAATCCCAACGCTTTGCCGACGTCGCGGATGGCGGAACGCGGACGATAAGTGATCGTGACCGCCGCGATCCCCGCCCGGTCGCGGCCGTATTTCTCGTAGAGATATTGCAGAACCTCTTCGCGGCGTTCGTGCTCGAAATCGACGTCGATGTCTGGAGCTTCGTTCCGCTCCCGGCTGATGAACCGCTCGAATAGCAGATTGATCCGCTCGGGATCGACCGCCGTCACGCCGAGGCAATAACAGACGATGGAGTTTGCCGCCGACCCGCGTCCCTGGCAAAGAATGTCTCGCGACCGGGCAAATCGAACGATGTCTTGAACGGTCAGGAAGAATGCCTCGTAACGCAACTCCTCGATCAATATCAGTTCGTGCTCGATCGTTGAACGGACTTTATCTGGGATGCCTTGAGGGTACCGCGACTTGGCCCCGTCCCATGTGAGCTGCCGCAAATGCTCCATCGGCGTGAAATCCGGCGGGGCGAGTTCTTCGGGGTATTCGTATCGCAGTTCATCGAGCTGGAACGTACATTGGCTGGCGATCTCTTGAGAATGGTCCAATGCCTCCGGGATGTCGGCATAGATCGTCTTCAGAACTTCCCGCGAGCGCAGATGCCGCTCCGAATTCGGCTGAAGAAGATCGCCCGCTTGGGGCAGGGTGGTGTGATGCCGGATCGCCGTCAAAACATCCTGGAGCGGCTTGCGGGCAGGATCATGGAACAGCACGTTGCCGGCCGCCGCAAGAAGCAGCTTTGTTGCGCGGGCCAGGCTCTTCAGCCAGGAAATTCGTTCGGCGTCGTGCGGACCGCGATGAAGTTCCGCCAGCAGATACGCCGATTTCCCGAACAGGTCGCGATACCGGCGCCCATCCTCGACGGAGAAGGTTTCCTCGTGCAGCGACGGGACAATGCCAGCCAAAAGGCCATCCGTGTGTTGAGCCAGGTCGTCAAAACTCAGATGGCACTTCCCCTTGGGGGCCCTGCGCCGGCCGCGGGTAATCAAGGTGCAGAGCTGACTGTATCCTTGGCGGTTCTTCGCCCACAGAACGACCGGCGGAGCATCGACCGGGCGAATCTCGGCCCCGATGATCAAGTGCAGCGATTGCTTATCTGGCAATTCTTTCGTCGCCGTATTTGCCCGGACGATTCCTCCCAGCGTGTTGATGTCGGTGATCGCGAGCGACTGGTAACCAAGCTCGACCGCCCGCTGCACCAGCTCATCCGGGTGCGATGCCGCTTGGAGAAACGAGAAATTCGTCCGGCAATGGAGCTCCGCGTAGGACATCGCTCACCACTCCCCGTGCCAGAACCAGCATCCGTCCTGCAACCGACGAAAAAGCCACAGCCGCAGCCCCATCGTCGTCTCTGCGCGGTAGTAATCGCGTCGGACGAACTCGTCCTGCCACCACCCCGACTCGATCCGCTCCGGTCCCCAGGCGCCGCCGATCTCCCAGCGGTGAGAGTTCCAGAAGACAACTTGAGGTGGTCCCGCCGGAGTGAGGGTGATCACGTCAATTGCCCTAAGTTCGTTGAACAATATCGGGGGGCGGTCCAGGGCATGGCATCGACGAGTTTGACCAAAGGAGAGAGTTTCTTTGGCCGTTTGTGTGATAGGACTTCGGCGAACCGATCGCTCAGGAACCGGATCGGGAAGCAGTTGGGGAGCGACCACCACTGCTTCTCCCAACCGGCTGACGAGCCGATTGATCAGCATCGCATACTGCCGGGCCTGGTCGAGCACCGCCTGATCGAACAACTCTCCTTGAGCGGCGTCGAGCGGCATGACTTCCAGGGCTTCCCACGACAAACTCATGAGCGGAGCGGTCAACGCTGCTCGCTCCCATTGGAATCGCAAAAGTTCCTCGAGATGCCGCTGATCATTCGTCGCTCGGCAGACCCGCAGGCCGATCGCTTGCACGGTACGGTCTTCCAATTGGAGTTCGCCTTGCAGATGACGAAGTCCCAATCGCCACGACTGCAACTGCTTTAGAAGCTGCTCCAGTAATGACGACGACAAATGCTCGACCGCCTCAGGATGCCCAACTCCCTCTTCGAGCGTGCGTTCCACGCGATACCGCGGCTTTGGTCGGCACGGTGTGATCAACTCCGGCCGCTGCCCGGTGAACTCATCGAGACGCCGCAACAACTCCTCACCGAAACGGCGCATCAAAGCGGGGCGATCAATCGCCAGTAATTGTGACACCGTTTCCAGTCCCAGGCGGTGGAGCTTAGAAACCGTCGCTTCCTTCAATCGCAAGGCGTCCAGCGGAAACGCTTCAAGGATGTCCTGATCTTCGCTAGAAAGAATCGAGGGTTGACGATGTCGCGCAAGGATATGTGCAGCTGCCCATGCCTGACCGATCGTGCCGGCGACACCGATCCATCCGTCCAACGCCTGCGAAGACGCCCATTCGTCAACGCTTCGCCCGAACGACTCTTCTCCTCCGAAGAGATGTACGATCCCTGTGACCTCTAGCAGCAGGCATTCCGGCCGCTCGGCGTCTTCCAGTCCGACGCAGAAGCTGAATCGCTCCGCCTGGAGCGCCAGTTCGATTAACCCGTGGCGATCTTGTTCAGGATGTGCCGGTTCGCAAACGAATCGATCTCGTGCTCGAACAAGCGTTTTGGCTTCACTGACCGGCATGCCTGCGGTAATGCCACGCCGCTTCCCCAGCCGATTGACATAGCGGACGAACTCGCCGCGCGATGTCGATTCCGTCAGCAACAGGACTGAGTCAGCAAGGTCCGGTTGGGCCGCCAGCCGCCGCTGGAGCGGCCACTCAGGAAACCACAGACACACGATCTGCCGGGCGGAAACACGAATGGTCATGAATCGTTCCCTGCACGTTGTCGATCAAGACCTCACTCCGTGAATGGCTTGGCCATCCCTGGCTGCTGGCCATCTCAATCTGATATCGAAGGGAAGTTTCCCTCGACGCGATCGGACGCACCTTCAGCCTCGCTTCCGCCCACGACGGTTGCCGCACGGCAGTTTCCGGCCGCACGAAGAAACCGACTGTTCCGCCGTCCTCTGCTGCCAGTTGCAGACGTCGAAAATTGGTCCCGCTCAACCAATCGACTTTCATCCAAACCAACCCGATTCCCGGGCAACGCAGCGACTCTTCACAAACCCAGAGTGCATCGCGCTCTGTCTTAGGATGAATCAGCACCAGGCGCGTGAGCTCGATTCCTAGCGCCTGCAACGCCGGCGGAAACAATTCCCGCCGCCGATCAATCAATACTATTGGCTGCTTAGAAGGAGTGATCATTCGTCCCACCACCAGCGACAACGTCACTGTTCCGCCGGATTCTTCGCTCCCCAGCCATTCCACGACACTGCCCCGCCGAATTCCCTGAGCAGGAAAGAGTGCATCTACCGCCCGACACCCCGTCGAGACGACTCCATCTGCATCTTGGACAGCCTTTCGCTCCCATCGACGGATGGCCGCCTGAAGCTCTGCGATGGTCTGCCGGGAAATCACATGACGAGGCACAGTCCCACCCTTCCGTTCGGAATGTATCCAAGAAGGATTTTGAATGATGCGTCGATTTCACCCATATGACATTTGGCCCAAAATCAGGACGATTGCGGGCCGAAATCAGAATATCGCGCCCGTCTTGGGAGCGTTTTCGGTGAGTTCGACACCGACGACGTGGAACCTCTCAGCGAGGACGCCGTGCGAAAGAATCTGCTACAACCTGGAGAGTCTCGGCAGAAAATCCGCACGTGGACTGCGGAGAGCCTGCAACTGCTGCGGCAACAGGCCCGGTTGCGAATTCTGATACCGATAGTTGCGCGTTACCTGTGGCTGGTCATTTTGGTTGGCATAACAAACGATGGCCCAGGATCGCCAAAGGCCGCACGATGTTCGGAAATATCCAAACAGGGGCCACCAGGGATCACCCAGGTCTTGAGAACGCCATCGTGCTCTAGGCGAAAGTCAAAGTGAATGCGACTTGCTCTGTGCGGTTTCATGAAGAACTTTCTGTCAGTCCCGTTTCACGCACAGTGTTCTCCTTGAATTCGGCCGTGTGATTGTGCGACGGCACTTATTGTCGTCCGAGCATGGTGAAACGAAGACGATTAGAACAATTGTACACAAGTAATCATTCGTTTCAAGTGAGTCTCTTTATTTGAGACAAGTCAACAAAAAAGCCGCTTGCATAAATGCAAGCGGCTTTCGGATGGAGGGTAGGGGAATTGAACCCCTGACCTCTTGCATGCCATGCAAGCGCTCTCCCAGCTGAGCTAACCCCCCGTTGAGTTTTGGCGGTGAAACGATGTGCGAGAGAAACCCTTTCGGGTGTGCAACACGGACACCATTACATCGGTGACGGTTCGTCGGCATATTCGGAAAAGCCGGCACAAACGGTCACGTTGACATTATCGGAATTTCTACCCGCTTCGCTGGAGAAAATCCAGTGTCCGGCGGGAAGTGCTTCTCTGGCTCACGTTTCCAGCTCGGAAGTCACGCCGTCGGTTTGCCGAAACGGTCCAGCGCCATTTGCTTGATCGCTTTCAGATCGAACTTGCCGGTGCCGAGGAGCGGGATCGTTTCCACCTCGCAGAAGCTGTCGGCGGAGGGAAGCCACAGATTCGGCAGACCCTGGTGCGATAGTTCGTCCAGGATTTGTGGAACTGGTTTTTCAATCCTTCGATGCAGCACGATAAGCCGCTCGCCTTTCTTCTCGTCGGGAACCGCGGTCACGGCGAGCGGCGGCGCGGCGTCCTCGCCGCAGTGATCGGCGATGATTCCCAGCAGGCACTCTTCCACCTTGATGTGCGGCACCATCTCGCCGCCGATCTTCGAGAAACGGCTTAAACGGCCGGTGATTTTCAGAAAGCCGTCTTCGTCGACGAGTCCCATGTCTCCTGTGTTGTACCAGCCGTCTTTCAGCGCAGCGGCGGTCTTTTCGGGGTGATGGAAGTACCCCTGCATGATGTTGCAGCCTTTGATCTCCACCAGGCCTTCGCGATTGGCGGGCAACGTCGCGCCTGTGTCTGCATCGATGATGCGCACGGCGACCGTCGGCAGCGGGCGTCCCACGGTGCCGAGCTTCGTTCCTTTCTGAGACACCATTTCGCAACGATGATCGGGCACGTTGACGGCCGCCGGGCCGCTGGTTTCCGTGGTGCCGTAACCCTCGTGCGGCAGGATGCCAAATTTCTCCCGGAAGGCTTCGGCGAGGTCGAGGGGCAGTTTCTCCGCACCGACCACGACGACGTCCAGCTTATGGAACTGCTCTTTTTCGATGCGTTTGATATACGTCCGCAGGAACGTTGGCGTAGAGAACAGAATGGTGATGCCGTGATCCTTCGCCAGTTCGCCGATCGTCCGGGCGTCGAGCGGGTTCGAGTGATACACGACTTTGCAGTCGAACAAGGCCGGCAGCCACAACGTCGCGAGATAGCCGAAGGAATGGAAGATCGGCAACACGCCCAGCAACACGTCGTTGGTGTCGATCTGAAAGAGCTGATCGACCAGGTCGCATGTGCCGGCGATGTTGTGGTGCGTCAGCATCACGCCCTTCGGCTCACCCGTGGAGCCGGACGTGAAGATGATCGTGTTCAGATCGTCGATGCTGATTTGCTTCAGCCCCAGCGCACTGTCCAGGATCGCGGCAGGGACGGCATAGGCCTGGAAGGCGCAGACGGCCTTATCCCAGGAGGTGATTTTTTCCTTGAGGTCTTCGAGATAGATCAGTTCCGCATCGACGGAGATCGGAAATTTCTCCAGCATCTTGCGGCTGGTGAGGATGTGTTTGAGGCCGGCCTCCTTCACGCAGAACTGCAAGTCGGACTTGGACAAGGTGTAGTTCAAATTGACAGTCGTCCGCCCGGCCAGCGACACGGCGAAGTTCGCCAGCGCGCAGGCGACGGTCGATGGCAGAAAAATGCCCACCATGTTCTCGTCGGGCTGGAGCACCGACCGCAGAAGTTCCCGCCGAAGGCAGAGCGAAGCGATGAGCAATTTGCCGCCGGTCAGATTCTGGCCGGTCGAATCGGCGATCTTCGACTGGCTCCAGCGACGGCGGCAGGCGCGGATGAAGCCGCGCTGCGGCACCAGCGTGCGAGACTTGTCCAATTCCACGGCATCGACTCCCAGTTGACGGACGGCGGCGCTCACCTCATCGACGGATTCGGGTTGCGGGATCGGTTTGCCAAAAATGACGGAGACGGGGTAGGGGATGCGGCGCGGCCACTTCCAGAAGAATTTCCCCCCGCGATAGCTGAAGATGCTGCCCCATAAGCCGTGCAGATAGACCGGAATGACCGGCGCTCCGGTCCCCTGCAACACCCGCAGGAATCCCGGCTGGAACGGCTGCATCTGGCCCGTGCGGGTCAGCGTTCCTTCGGCAAAGATGCAAACGCAATGGCCATCCTCGACGGCTTGCCGGGCGACTTTCAGCGATTGAATCAGCGCTTTGGGCCCGCCGTCCGACTTGATGGGGATCACCTCGAAGACGCGGGCCAACCAGTTCAATTTGGGGTGATAGACGAAGTCGGAATAAGCGACGAAGCGCACCGGCCGCGGCGTGGCCAGAATGAGAATGATGCCGTCGATCCACGTGACGTGGTTGGGAATCAAGAGCGCGCCACCTGTCATAGGGACATTCGCGCGGCCGCTCACTCGCAGGCGGTAAAACATCTTGCTGACGAACCAGAAAATCATCTGAATCGTCGCGCCGGGGAGCAGAAAGATGATGTACGCCGCGACCGGAATCGTGCTCAGGCCGATGAGCAGGAACAACATTCCCGGCGACAACTGGAAGACTCCCAGGCACACCCAGAACACTCCCGCGACCAGGAGAATGCCCAAGTACATCAAGAAATTGACGGCGGCGAGCGTCGCTCCCAGCGAGCCGGCTTCGCTGCGAAACTGCAGATAGGCTTCCAGCGGCACGTCGAACAGCCCCGCGGAAACACCCAACAGCAGCAGCGACACGGCGGCGCCGGCGAACGCCCAGTTCTCCATCGTATCAAGTCCGGAAAAATAGAGCGCCATCGAGCAAACCGAGATGCCGATCGCGCCGAGCGGCACCAGCCCCAGTTCGATATGGCCGGCCGACAACTTTCCTGCCAACAGACTCCCCAGGCCGACGCCGACGACGAGCAGCGCTCCTAAGACGCCGATCATCCGCTGATTCAAGTCCAACTGATGGTGGCCGTATTGATCGACGTTGAGCTGGGCCAGCGACGCGAGCATCCAGAACAAAGCGATGCCGAATGCCGTCCGCAAGAGCGGCAAGTCCCGCCGCAGCAGCGCCCAGCCGCGGAGCGTCTCGCGGAACAGATTCGGATCGAATCGGCGGCGCGGAGCGGCAGCGGGAACGCGCGGAATCACCAAACTGGCGCTCCAGCCGACAAACGCGGTCAGTAAAATGACCGCCGTCGCGATGGTCAGCCCTCCCGGATTCAACGGCGCTTCCGGCGTCGGCTGCACCATCGTTGCCAGAAAGTTGCCGAGCAGAAAGCCGAGCGCGCACGGCACTACGTTCATCAAGCCCATCCAGCCGTTCGCCCGCGCCAGTTGCGAATCGGGAACGATCTCCGGAATGCAGCCGAGCTTCGCCGGCACAAATAACGCCGCGAGCGCCCCCGTCATCGCCACGATTACGAACAGCCCGCTGATGTGCAATTGGGATAGCGCGATCAGGCCGAGCGTCATGATCCCGACTTCGCCCAGCTTGCACGCCGAGATGACCTTCGCCTTGGAAAAGCGGTCGGCGAGAAACCCGGCGGGTGTCGCCAGAATAATCGCCGGCAGCGTAAACAGCGCCAACCCGAGCGAAAGCGCCGCCGCTTCTCCCCCCTCGCTGTGCCGGGCCATCAACGGCTTCGCGATCGGCACGACCAGCCAGCGAAACGTATGATCGTTCAACATCGTCAGGAACTGAACGACGAGCAGACCGATGAATCCAGGGGAAGAAATCCCTTGCAGATTGTGGGTGGGGGGAGGCGGGTTGTGGGAAGGCAGCGATTTCTCGGAAATATCAGTTTCAGCCATCGCGATCCACCACCAACCCTCAACCCACGACCTACGTTCCGCCGCTCGTAATCCATTTTCAGGGGATATACGTGTACTTTCCCTGATTGTTCTTCGCAATGTCGACCAGCGCGCCTTCGATCAGATTCTCGCCGATGGAAAACGTGTGGATCGCCGTGCGCGGCTGTTTAATTTGCAGCAATCGTCGATCGACCCCTTTGGCGAACTCGCCATCGGTGAGGAAATAGACGATGTCTGGCTCAAAACCCAACGCGATCTCCATCGCCTGCCGCGGATCGGTCGGCGCGCCGGTCGTTTTCATCTCGGCGACCCACGTCAAGAAATGTTCTTTTGCTTGCGGCGTAGCGTACTGCATTGTTTTGGACGGCATGGCCGCCGTCTCGCGGTTGAAGAAAATCACATAGAACTGCTGCGAAGGCCGCATGTACCAGATGGAATTGACGAGTTCCATCTGCACCCGTTTGAACCGCGTCTTCGCCGCGCTGTCGTGCGGGTGGTTCATGCTGAGCGAATTGTCGACGACGTAGACGACTCGGTTGCCGAGATCGAACGGGATGCCGAAGAATCCCTGCCCGTCCCCTTCGCCGTCGCCGATGCCATTCCCCTTGCCGCGCGACCGCCGCACCGAACCGGCCGGCGATAACAGATCGCCTCGCGACCATGCAACGGATGCTACGGCGTGTGGAGAGAGTGACGAGGACAACGGACCGGCCAGTGCAGGAACGTTGGCCATGCCGCCGTTGTCGTCGCCGTCTCCTTCCGCTGCCCTTCCGCCGGGATCGAGCGACATTTCGCGGGTTAGGGGAATGAATTCGTCCTGGAGTTCGAGTGGCAGATCGAGAGGCAGCAGATCCTCGGTCCAGGCGCTCTCCAATTGCGACCAGGATTCGGGTTCCGGAAGTGAGTAGCGGATCAGTCCCATTACCACGAATGCGATGATATGGACGGCTAGCGACGTCATCCAACCCGTGTAGCTGCGTTTGTTATTCGGATTCCACACCAGCCACGTCCACTTGCCTCCCGCAGTGCGAAACGCCTGCTGGGCAATCGTCGGTTCGTACGTGGTGGTGAGGCCGGCCATGCGCTAGGCCACGAGAAGGGATCGCCGCTGCTCCCAAACATCATAGCAAAGAATCGGGTCCAGAAACGAAACCCAGCGGGAATGAAGAACTGGTTTTTCTACAGCTCACGGTGAAGCGACACGAAAAATGGCCTCGTTTTTCGCGACGGTGTTGCCGGTGCTACTCCCCCGTCCAGTCTTTTGACAGGTCGAGGCTCCAGACTTCGTTGTTCAGCGGCGGAGTCATGCCGGTGACGACCCAGAGTTTGTCTTGAAAGACATAGGTCGAATGCTCGTGCCGCTGCGGCCAGGAGACTTCCGTTTTGTACTCGTTCCAGGTCTTGCCGTCCCTGGAGTACCAAACGTCACCGAAATTGCCGCCGTGGCGCGGCGGGGTGCTGGGCTTGTTGGACCAGCCTCCCAGAATCCACATCTGGTCTCGGTAGATGGCCGACGTGAACCAGATGCGTCCCTGCCACGGAGCCTCTGCGGTTTCTCGCGTCCACTCTTTGCCGTCGCTGCTCGACCAGACGTCATTGTGGAACGCCGCGTTCGGCAGATAGTTTCCGCCGCCGAAGACATAGATCCGGCCGTTCAGCACGACCGGCGCGATGTACGCCCGCGGCGCCCACGGCGCTTGTTCGGTGGCCTGTTCCCACGTGACGCCGTCGGCGCTCGACCAGACATCGTTCTTCAGATCGCTGTCGTCGCCGAAGTAATACTTCTGCACGCCGCCGAGAACCCACATCCGGTCGTTGTGCACGACAAGGCCGCCGCACATTCTCGGAGACCAACCGGCGGCCTCCGTTTCGATTTTCCAATCGGCGCCATTCGTGCTCGACCAGACGGTGTTGCTCGCCGAGGCGTGCGGCAGCCGCCCGCCGTGCCAGCCTCCCATGCACCACATCTTATCTTTGAACGTGACCGTCATGGGGAAGTCGGCGTGCTTCCACGCGGCTTGCTCGGTGGCCCGTTCCCAGGTGACGCCGTCGGCGCTCGACCAGACATCGCGCGGCGGATCTTTGAACGAATTCATCCAGCCGCCCATGATCCACATCCGGCCGTCGAATACGACCTCGCCGCACGAATCGCGCGGTGCGAACTCGGCATGCTCCTTGACGAGCTGCCACTTCGGATTCTCGGCGAACGACGGCGCTGCGACGATGACGGCGAAAAGCGAAATCCAGGTGCGAAGCATCTTCACGAATTCCTGTTGTGTTTTCGAGGGTGGATTTAACTGGCTTTGGTTCTTCCGACCCATCCATGAGCCTGTTAGACTGCTCACTATCAAGTCGGACGGAATCATCGTCAAGTGAGGCGCTCCGATGTCTGCCCACACATCGCGACATTTCGCACGCCGCGATTTTCTCCGCACCGGCGGCGGTCTCGCTTTCGCCGCGTCTGCTTGGCCCGCCGCAGCGCTGGCGAGTACGCAGCCCGCGGCGAAGTCGTGCATTCTGATCTACCTCCTCGGCGGCCCGCCGCATCAGGACATGTTTGACCTCAAGCCGGAGGCGCCGGCCGAAGTCCGCGGGCCGTTTCAACCGATCGCAACGAATCTCCCCGGCGTGCAAATCTGCGAGCACTTGCCGAGATTGGCGCAGCGGGCCGACCGGTATTCGCTGCTGCGGGCGGTGAGCCATCCGAACAGCAATCACACGCCGATGATCTATTACACGCTCACCGGTCGCGAGACCGCGCAGCCGCTGGTGGACAACGACATTCGCCCCCCGCTGCGCACCGATTTCCCGCATCTCGGCTCGGTCGCGTCGCTCTTTCTGCCGCCGCCCGTCGACCTGCCGGGCTACGTCACGATTCCGGAGCTTGGCATACGGAGCAGCCTCTCCGGCGAGTTCAAACGGGCCCGCACGCCGCTCCGCGGAGGCAACGGCGGCTTTCTCGGCCCGAAGTTCGACCCTCTCGCCGTCGATGGCGAACCGGGACTCGCCGCCGCCGTGCCAGCGCTCGCGCTGCCGGAACATGTTTCCCGCAACCGGCTCGCCGCGCGACAAGAAGTTCTCTCATTGCTGGACACGCCGCGCAAATCCGGATCGCGCGCCGAATTCGAATTGTTGCGGCAGCAAGCCTTGCTGCTGACGGGAGCGGCGAATTCCGAAAGGACGCCGCTGTTTTCGCTCGATTCCGAGCCGGCGTCGCTCCGCGAGCGCTACGGCAAGAACCGCTTCGGGCAGGCGTGCCTATTAGCGCGACGACTGACGGAATCGGGTGTTCCGTTCGTGGCCATCCATTTCAACGAGATGACGATCTGCGATGGTTGGGATACGCACAGCAAGATCTTCGAAGCGCTGCAAACGGAGCTTCTGCCGTTCGTCGATCAGGGGATTTCCGCGCTGATCGACGATCTGACCGACCGCGGCCGGTTCGATGAAACGCTGATCGCCTGCTATGGTGAGTTCGGCCGGACGCCGAAGATCAACGCCAACGCCGGCCGCGATCATTGGGGCGACTGCTCGACCACGCTGCTCGCCGGCGGCGGCATCCGGCCGGGCGTGGTCCACGGCGAATCGGACCGCATCGCCGCCTATCCAAAAGCCGACGCCGTCAATCCGGTTGACGTGCAGGCGACGATTTATCGTTGCCTGGGAATCGCCGCCGAGGACGTGATCTACGACCCGCTGCGACGGCCGAGCGCCGTGACGCTGGGCGAACCGATTCGCGCGGTGCTGTAATCAAAAAACGCAGAGTTGATCCGCAGATGGACGCAGATTTACAACCGTGCATTTTGCGTTATGTGTGAATCTACGAACACTTCCGCCTCCAACGAATCCGATTTTCTTTGATCCACAATGCATTTCGGCACGTTACGATCAAAACGGCCGGTCGGCCGGTCTGGTCTGTTTCCTCTCTCAAAGGTTCGATCATGCGAAATTCGATCTGGATCGCCGGTTGCGTTGCGTTGTGCTTCCTGAGCGGTTCGGTCCGCGGCGGCGAGAAGTTCGAGCGGAAGTATGTGGAATCGTCCAAACAGGTCAAGGAGACGGAAAGCAAGGTCGACCAAACGCTGACGATCGCCGGCATGGCGGTCGAGACGAAAGCGTTGACGTTTCAGACTACGAAAACCGAAATCGGCGCGCGCGATGCCGAGGGCAAGCTGCAGGTGACCGACACCGTGACGTCGTTGCGGTCCGACCTGGAATTGCCGGGCGGAAACAAAATCAATTTCGATTCCGGCAACCCCGACCAGAAAGTGGACAATCCCGCGTTCGAGCCGTTGATGGAAGTATTTCGCGCCATCGTCAAGAACCCAATCACGGCCCTCGTCGATCGCGAGAACCACGTTACGGAGGCGAAGATCGCCAACAACGCCCAGGATCAGTTGCCGAAGGAAGTGCAGAGTTTTCTTCAGCCAGAGCGGCAGAAACGCGACCGCGAGCAAGCGTGGTCGTTTTTACCGGACAAGGAAGTGGAGGCGGGGGCCGAATGGGAACGCTTTATCGAACAGGACCTCGGCGGCGGCCAGACTTTTAGCTTCAAGATGAAATACACCTATGCCGGACCGGAACAGAAGGACAGCAAAACCTATCACAAGTTCGGGCTCGAGCACCTGGAAGCGACGTATGCGCTCGACCCGAACGGGAATCCGATGGTGCAGGTCCCGAAGAGCGATCTGAAAGTCGCCAAATCGTCGGGCTCGATTCTGTACGATCCCGCGACGGGCGAGATTCCGTTCCGCGAATCCCTGGTGAAAATTACCGGTACGATGACGCTGACGATCAACGGCATGGATTTTCCGAGCGATCTCAATTTGACCATGACCGAGAAATCGACGCTGCAAAAGTGACCTGTTCTGAATTCCGAGCGGGGGCCGTGAGGCCCCTGATTGCCGCGGCGAGCGATTGTCCCGCAGAATATCGAGATCGCATTCTCTGAAATGCCACTTTTTGCCGCGGATAACACTGATAGCACGGATTTCATAAGAGGCCTCTGAAAATCCGTGTTGATCCGTGGCAAAAAACTCTTCACCCAGGACAGCAACGAGTTGCGTGTCTTTTGTTCCCGACTAAGCGGGTTTTCTGAGGATCAATCAAGGTCCAGCAAGGGCAAGCTGTCGCGGTAAATCATTTCCTCGATAGCGTCCATCTTGATCCGGGGCAGGGCGGTGCCGGCGAGCATGTCGTTCATGGAATGGAGCGCGTCGATCGTCGCATTCACGGTCGTGAAGGGAAAATCGGTGCCGAACAGCACCTTGTCCCACACGCCGTATTCCTGCACCAGCATCGCGCTGTGATAGAACTGGAACGGCCGGTAGTGGATCGCGCTAATGTCGGCGTAGACGTTGGGATGCTTGCGGATCGTGACGACGCATTCGCCTTCGTAGGGATGGCTGAGGTGCGCCAGGATGATCTTCACGTCGGGAAACCGCGTGGCGACCGGGTCGATATGCCGCGGCAGCGTGCATTCCAGCGGCGCTTGTGCGATGAACGTCGTCCCGGTGTGCAATAGCACCGGCAACTGATGCCGTTGGGCATAGCGCCACAGCGGATCGAGCCGCGGATCGTCGGGCCGGAAACCGGCGTACATCGGCAGGAGTTTGATGCCGCGGAGTTTCAAATCCTGATGCCCGTGCCGCAGATCTTCCTGCCAGCCCGGCTGCGTGGGGTCGACGGAGAGGAAGCCGATCAGCGCGTCGGAATGCTGCGCCACGTAGTCGGCAACGTAGCGGTCATCCACCCACAGCCCGGCGAGCCGCGCCTTGCCGCCGAAGACGACGGTCTTCACATCCGCCGGCGCCGCGGCTCGGTAGTCTTCGTAGCGGACCGTGAGGTCGAATTTTACGCCGGCCTTCGCCCTCCGCTCGGCCTGCAAGCGGAAGTCATCCCCGAAGTGCTGCGGAAAGGCCCAGGCGTGGGAGTGGACGTCGATGATCATGGGTTTTGACTCTGCGAGTTCGCAAGCGTTTGTGGGCGCGGACGAATCATCGTAACTGCTAGGTCATGCTCCGCCCACCGTGATCTCTGCCCCTACAATCGTCACAACTAGAAGGGTACCCGTTAGGCCGTTTCTTTTGTGCAACACGCAGGCATTCCCCTCGTTTTCCATATTTCCCGACCCGATTTCTCCAGCAGACTGCGAAAGGTGGGTTAAGTTTGCCGGGTCACAATTCCAAATTACTCGGCAACTTGGTGGGGACGCGTGTGATGCGCTACGATCTTCTGGTGATTGGCAGCGGACCGTCGGGCCAAAAGGGAGCGATTGCCGCCGCGAAAATGGGCAAGCGCGTCGCGCTGGTGGAACGCCGTTCCACCGGGCTGGGCGGCGTCTGCCTGCACACCGGCACGATTCCCTCTAAGACGATGCGCGAAGCCATCCTGCACCTCACCGGCTACCGCCAGCGCGGCGTCTACACCGACCAATTCCGCCAGAAGCGCAAAATCACGATGGACGACCTGCGCCGCAAACTGTCGCAGGTGATCCAGCACGAGTTGGACGTCATTCACGAATACCTCGACCGCAACCAGATCGACCTCGTCACCGGCGACGCGCAGTTCGTCGACCCGCACACCGTCGAAGTCTGCCATGAAGGCCAATGCGTTCGCGTCGAGACCGACAAGGTCCTCATCGCCACCGGCACGAAACCCGCCCGGCCGAGCCACATTCCCTTCGACGGCAAGACGGTCTTCGATTCTGACGAGCTCTTGCAACTCGAGCAAATTCCGCGCTCGATGATCGTCGTCGGCGCCGGCGTGATCGGCATCGAATACGCCATCATGTTCGCCACGCTCGGCGTGGAAGTCACCGTCGTCGACGGCCGCGACCGGCTGCTCGACTTCTGCGACCGCGAAATCGTCGAATCCCTCATGTTCCACGCGCGATCGCTGGGCATGGTCTTCCGGCTCGGCGAAGACGTCGTCGGTATGGACCGGCTGCAAAACAAGGCCATCGCCGTGCGGCTGGAAAGCGGCAAGCGGCTGATCGCGGAGACCGTCCTGTTCAGCGTGGGCCGCGTGGGCGATACGCAACGCCTGAATCTGCAGGCCGCGGGACTGGAATTGGATGAGCGCGGCCGGCTGTGGTGCGATCCGAATCACCGCACCTGGGCGCCGCACATCTTTGCCGTGGGCGACGTCATCGGCTTTCCGTCCCTGGCCAGCGCCGCGATGGAGCAGGGCCGCCGCGCCGTGTGCGCCATCTTCAACAAGCCGTTCGTCGCGCATCAAAACTTGCCGTACGGACTGTTCACGATTCCCGAAATCTCGATGATCGGCAA
>CAZDGB010000040.1:0-29134 GCA_964504645.1 uncultured Planctomycetaceae bacterium
GGCAGAAGAGGGTGATCAGCAGTTGGTCGACGACTTCCGTCTGCCCGATGATGATCTTGCCGATTTCCTGCCGCAGCCGGATGTAAGCCTGCGACAGCCCGCGGAGCGCCTGGGCCTCGCGTTCCCGTGTATTCAAGTCGCCGGCGAGCACGGCGTCAGCGGCATCGGCATCGGATGCGGGCATAGTGGAAGATCGAAAGGATTGAGGTTGGAGAACTTTGATTCTAACGGCAGGGATGGGTTTGGAACAGGAGTTGCGCGCCAAGTGTAAAATCTGCGCACGCCCAAGAATCGGCCTGACTTCGACCGCTTGTTCGCTCACGGAGTCGCCGTGAGGTCAAAGCACAGCAGCACGTCCTGATCGCGCAGGAACAGCCGGCCGGCGGCAACGACGGGATGTGCCCACGCCGAGACCGAACTGCGGTGCGGCTGGTCGAACTGGCCATGTTCGACGTACTTGTCGCTCGTCGCCGCGACCAAAGCGACGGGACCTTGCTCGCTGCGGAGATAGAGGCGGCCGTCGGCGTAAGTGATCGCTCCTTTGCCGACGGAACGGTTTTTCCATTTCACTTGGCCGGTTTCGAGTTCCAGGCAGGTGAGGACGCCCGGATCGTGCGAGCCGAAGAGCAAGCCGTCGACGATCACCATGTCGCCGTGATGGTTCATCATGTTCGACGTTTTATAGACGAGTTCCGAGGACACGCTGCTACCGCCCGCAGTCAATCGCACCAATGCCCCGCCTGTCCCATAGCTTGACGCAGTAAAGACGAGGTCGCCGGAGACGAGCGGCGAGGAGCAATTGGCCGAGCCGTTCGCCGAGGTGTTGTCGCGCCACAGGAACTTGCCGTTGTCGGCCCGCACGCCGACTGTGCCGTTGCCGGTGAATTGAATGTACTGCTTCACGCCGGCGATTTCGGCAGCGGCCGCGGAGGCATAACCGGGACGGTCCTTCCCGTCCACGAGAACTTGCCAAACGACGTCGCCGTTCGCGGGATCGAGGGCGACGATCGTCGCCGTGTTGCCGCCCGGCGTGACGAGGACACGGCCGTCATCGACAAGCAGCGATTCACAGAAACCCCAGCCGGGAACGCCGCCGCTGAATTCCTGCGGCAAGTTTTTCTGCCAAATCAGCTTTCCCGTGTCGGCGGCGACACAGATGACATCGCCGTTGGCTCCCATCGCGAAGACGCGGCCGTCCGACACGGCCGGCGTGCTGCGCGGGCCGTCGCCGTTCGACGGATGCGACGCCCAAGCGAAGGGCGTGCTCCACAACTTCTCGCCGGTCCCGGCATCGAGCGCCATCAACGCTTCGCTCTCGCCCTTGTTCCCCATCGTGTAGACGACGCCCTGCACGACGGCGACCGTCGAGAACCCCGCGCCGAGACCGTGCGCCACCCATGCCAGCGGCGGCCCTTCGGCCGGCCAGTCTGACAGCAGGCCCCTCGCCGTCGAGCGGTTGTCCCGGTTCACGCCGTTGAACTGCGGCCAATCGGCGTCGGTGTTCGACCCGGCGAGCGGCTGATTGGTCGTGCGCTCGGACTGGACGCGGAAGCCGTCGTTCGCCTCGGCGACGAGCTTGTCCGAGGACTTCCAAGGCGTGGACGGAATCGACCGTGGCGGGCCGCCTCTCCACTGAGGCTGCCCCCATCGCGGCGTGAGTTCGGTCACGACATACAGACCGATGCCGACGGCCGCGATGATGACCACGACATAAATCGCCATCCTGGCCAGCATAGTGCACCCCTCTCGTAGCGTCCGCTGTGCGGACCATCATCGCGAGTCGCCGGTGATTCTTGGTCCGCACAGCGGACCCTGCGCGTTCAGAACGAGCGCTGCACGGCAAACTCGGCGATGTCGGCAAGTATCCGACGGGAGCGGGAGTTTGGCAAGACGTCCAATTGCCGCCGCGCGTCCTGGGCGAACTGCATCGCCCGTTGGTTCGTATAGCGGAGCGCGTCGGTGCGTTCCAGATACGGCGTCAGTTTTTCGCGAGTTTCCTCGTTGGGATGCGCCAAGAGTTGCCGCACGGCGACCGCGTCCCCTTCCGGCAATTGCTGTAGCAACCGGATCAGCGGTAGCGTCAGCTTCTGCTTTTCGAGATCGGAGCCGAGCGTCTTACCAGTTTTCCGTTCGGAACCGACGAGATCGAGCACATCGTCGGCGATCTGGAACGCCATGCCCAGCATGCGGCCGTAGCGTTCAAGGTTTTGCACGACGTCCAACTCTGCGGCGGCGTAGAACGCGCCCAGATGGCCGCACAACGCGCACAACTCGGCTGTCTTGCCGTCGATGATGCGGAAGTACTCCTCGTCCTTCAGGTCGAGATTGCCGCGCTCCTTGATCTGCGAGAGTTCCCCTTCGCAGACGACGTTCGTCGCCCGGCCGATCATCCGGCAGGCATGCGTCGTTCCCAGGCTCGCGGCCAGATGGAACGAATGCGTGAACAGGTAGTCGCCGAACAACACGCTCGTCTCGTTGTTCCAGCGGGCGTTGACGGTGGCGACGTGCCGGCGGGTCTCGGCGTCGTCTAGGACGTCGTCGTGGACCAGCGTGGCGAGGTGGATCATCTCGACCACAGCGGCGAGGATTTTATGCTCGTGCTTGATGCCGCCGCAGGCGTCGGCGGTAAGGAGCAACAGCATCGGTCGTAACCGCTTCCCGCGGAAGCGGGTCGAATGTTGCAAAATGTCGCTGACGTAGGGGTTGGAGCTTTCCAACTCGGTCAGCAGGATTTGCTCAGCTTCGCGCAGTTCGGCGCCGATGGCCTCTTCGACGACGAGCAACAGCGGATTGGACTTCGCGGCGGCGTCGCCGGCGGTGCTTTCGATCATGGTCATCCCTGTCTCACGGAGCCGGGGGTTCACCCGATATCAACCGGCGTTCCGTAAAGGAATTAACAGGGTATCCGGATCGAAATCGAAACGCCACCGCGCCGAGAGTGGATATCGGATCGAGGATCGCGGATGGGAAAACGCTGCGATCCGCTATTTTTCCCATACGTCCCCCGGCACATCGTGGGCGATCGTCGCGACGCAGTCGCCTTGGGTCACCAGCGACGGGCCGCGGCAGGCGATCAGGACGCCCGCCGATGGGGCAACGATCGGCGTCGGCTCGCGATCGGGACGTTCGAGGAAGTGGATTTGCCCGATAGGTTGCCCGGCGGAGACATCGGCCCCCAAATCGACCAGACTTTCGTACATTCCGGATTCCGGTGCGAACCGGTAATCCTCGCGATTGACCGACTGCACCCACCGGACCGGCTTCTTCCGCGGCACGACTTCGCCCTTCAGCACACCGAAATGCCGCAACACGTTGGCCAGCCCGGACTGCGTCAACCGATGGACCGACGCAGGGACGACTTCGCCGCCGCCGAGTTCCGTCGTGATCACGATCTTGCCTTGCCGCTCGGCTTCGACCGGGAGCAGGCCGGAGCCGGCGACGTCGGCGTAGATGAATGCCAAGTCGCAGTTCCACGCCTCGGTGCCGGACTTCATCTGGCGGCGCTGCTCGCGGTCGGGAACGAGGTGCATGTGGGCGCACGGCACGAAATCCATGCTGCGGCCGCCGGTGTGCATGTCGATGACGATGTCAGCCAGCGGGAACAGGACCGTCGTCAGGTAATCGGCCAGCATCTCGGAGACCGTCCCCGCCGGGTCACCGGGGAAGCAGCGATTGAAGTTCTTTCCGTCAAGCGGCGAGAGCCGCGTCATGGCCTTCGACGCCGGCAGATTCAGACATGGGATGAGAATCAAGCGGCCCGACACGTCGGCCAGCTTCGTCTCTCGGCACATCCGCAAGAGAGCGACCTGTCCCGGATATTCGTCGCCATGATTGCCGGCCATCGCCAGCGTCGTCGGCCCGTCGCCGTTCGCGATGACGGTGATCGGCACCATCAAGTTCGCCCACCCGCCGAGGTTGTACGAATACGGAATGAAGAGGTGGCCGTGTTGGACGCCGGGCCGTGCGAAATCTACGGAGGCGGTGAGTTGAGTCATGCGAGGCTTTCTTGAAGATGGCGGGGGGAATTCCAGCGATTTCGTCGAGATCATTTCTCGCGTTGCAACCGGGTCAACACCTGATCAAGGGTCGCGGCAAAAGCGTGGCGGTCTTTGGCGCTGTAAGGAGCCGGGCCACCGGTGACGAGGCCGGAGCCGCGCAGCGAGTCCATCAAGTTTCGGCTGGCGAGCCGCTCTCCGATATTTTCCGCACTGTGCAGCAGCCCGCGCGGATCGATGACGGCGATGCCGCGGGCAACGAGCGCGGCGGCCAGCGGGATATCGGCCGTGATGACCACGTCGCGTAGATCGGCGTGCTCCAGAATGTGCCGGTCGGCGACATCTGGCCCGCCGGGGACCAGCACGAAGGAAACATGCGGATTGCCGGCCGGGGTCCGCAGCGTCGAATTCGCGACGAGCACCGTGTCCAACTCGAGACGTTTCGCAGCGCGGAAGACAATGTCTTTCGCCTCTTTCGGCGATGCGTCGGCATCGATCCAAATCTTCATGGCGGCGGGAACTTCGTGATCAGAAATTTTGCCTCTCTCCGGACGATTAGGAGAGCAATGCAGAAGTAGGCATCGATACGAGCGACGCCTCGGCCGCAACTTTGCGTTGGCTTGGTCAACCGCTTCGTGCCGGGTAACATACCGGTTCGGAATTTCGTCGATCAATGCAAGGAACCAGACTGGATGACCGCTCCCGCCGTTTTGCCGTCCGCCGAACTCAAGAAACAAATCCGCGAACAGGCGCACGCCAATCGCAATGCTCAGGAAAACAAGGACGAACTCAGCCGGCAGATCGTCCGCAAATTTCTCGACTTGCCGGAATATCAGTCCGCAAACACGGTCTTGTTCTATCTCGACGTGCGGAGCGAAGTCCGCACGCGGCACAATTTGGACGACGCTCTGGCCAGTGGGAAGAAGATCGTCGTGCCGTACTGCATCGAAGGGGAAGTACTGGAACTGTTCCATCTGGATGCGGTCGACGAGCTCTCCGTCGGTATGTATCGCATTCTGGAGCCGAAAACCGAGTTGCGCGGCCTGAAAGAGAAACAGGTGCCGGTGGAAGAGATCGACCTGATCATGGTTCCCGGCGTCGCCTTCGACCGCCGCGGCGGACGGACGGGTCACGGCAAAGGCTACTACGACAAACTGCTGGAACACGCCCGCCCGGAAACGCCGCTCGTCGCGCTGGCCTTCGAATGCCAGATGTTCCCCGAAATCCCGATGCAGCCGCACGACGTGTTCATGGACCGCGTAATTACGGAGAAAGAAATCTACTCGGGGCGTGGCCGCGGCGGGAACGACCGTTAAGCCGCCGACGCAGTCGCCGCTCGATCACGCGGACTTCGTCCGCGGCTAAACTTATTGATAGACGATCCGTCATTCCATGCCCGCTCTCATCGACGACACCTACGCCGAAGCCTTTCGCAGCATTTATGCGGAGGTGTTGATCACGGCCCGCGATCGGAAATGGCTCGATCACGCCTGCAACGCGGCGACCGGGCATGCGTCGAGCAGCATTTTCTGCGATTGCGAAGCCGGCGTTGATCGCTACGTCGGTCCCGGCGGAGACGAATCGTTCCAAACGCCGGATGGTCGTCCGGGAGCGATCGTCCAGTTCCACGTGCCGCGGTTTCGCAAGGACCGGGTCGTGCATCTGGGAAAAGTGCTGCTGCACCGCATCAGCCAGAACGTGCTGACGTGTCCGACGACGGCGTGCTTCAATCTGTTGGACACCGAACCGTACTTCAAACTTGGACGCAAGCTCGCATTGTTCGGCGACGGACATCAGTTTCGCGCGCAGCGCTTCGGACGCAAGGTCTGGGTGTTGCCGATCATGAGCGGTGAATTCGTTATCGACCGCCGCTTCGGATTTCGCGACGGCATCATGGGGGGCAACCTGTGGTTCTTCGGCGAAACGAATGATGCGGCGCTCGACGCCGCGGAACGGGGCGTGGCGGCGCTGGCGAAATTTCCTGAAGTGATCACGCCGTTTCCCGGCGGTGTGGCGAGCAGCGGCTCAAAAGCCGGCAGCCGGTATTCGTTCCTGTTCGCCAGCACGAACCATCCGTTCTGCCCGACGCTGCGTGAGAAGCTCGGCGGCGAATCGCAAGTCCCGGCGAATGTGGCGTCGATCCAGGAGATCATCATCAACGGCCGCGACCTGGAAACCGTCGCCGCCGCCACGCAAGCGTGCATCGCCGCGACAGTCGATACGCCGGGCCTGGTGAGAATCTCTGCGGGCAACTACGGCGGCCGGCTGGGGAAGAGTTTTATTTATTTGCGGCCGAAAGACGCTCAGGGATAGCCATCCTTGCGCTTTCGTTACCGCGACAGCCCGTAACGCTTCATTTTGTTATAGAGCGTCACGCGGCTGATCCCGAGTTCTTTGGCGGTCTTCGTGCGGCTGAAGCTGTTCTTGAAGAGCGTCTGCTCGATGATCTCTTTTTCGGTGAGCGCGATCTGGCCGCCGAGGCTTCGTTCTGACGGGCGCTCCAGCGGCAAGTTTCCGGGGAGAATCACTGTCGGGTCGCTGACGGGGCCGGCCGAACCGGAGAGAATATGCGGCGGCAAATGCTGCGGATAGAGGACACCGTCGCGGCAATAAATCACGGCCCGTTGAACCACGTGCTCGAGTTCCCGCACGTTGCCGGGCCACGGGTACGTCACCAGCGCGTCGAGCAGGCCGGTATCGACTTCGTCGATACGGACTTGATGCTTCTGCGCGAACTGCCGAATGAATTTTTGCGCGAGCGGAATGATATCGACCTTGCGCTGCCGCAGCGGCGGGATGGTGAACTTCAGCATGTTCAATCGGTAATACAGGTCGGGCCGGAAGCGCCCTTGTTCGACGAGCGGCTGCAAGTCGAGGTTGCTGGCGACAATCAGCCGCGCCTGGCAATGCTGCGTGTGGTTCGACCCGACCGGCTCGAACTCGCCCGTCTCGATCACGCGGAGCAGCTTCACCTGCTGTTCCGGGCCGAGGACGTCGATTTCGTCGAGCAGAATCGAACCCCGCCGCGCGGCGATGAATTTGCCTTCCTTGTCGGCGTGAGCGCTGGTAAACGCTCCTTTCACGTGGCCGAACAATTCGCTTTCGATGAGATCGGCCGGCAGCGCGCCGCAGGCGACCGTGATGAACGGCTCGTGCCGGCGGGGCGAAACTTCGTGAATCAAACGGGCCAGGTACGTCTTGCCGGCGCCCGTCTCGCCGATGAGCAGCGTTGTCACGTCGTGCCGGGCGGCGACCTCCAGGTCCGAGAGCATCTGCTTCAGATGCGGCGAAAACGTCTCGAACCGGCGGCTGATCCCCATCAGCACGGCGGGGGAATGATTTTCGGTGTTGGCCGTCGTCAGCGACGGCTCGCGGTCGGTCAGGATCAATTCGCGCACGGCGTGCAGCAACGCGGAGCGTTCGATCGTCCCTTTCCACGGAGCGATGCCGTGCGTGGTGATCCAGTCGAGCATCGAGGCCGGACATTCGTCGGGCATGAGCACGGCGAACCGCGCGCCGGGAAATCGTTCCCGCAGCGATTCGAGCGCGACCGTTTCCGCGGCGAAGTTGCCGGGCAGTTTGCGGAGGTCCGCGAAGACCGCTTGCGGCCGGAGCGTGGCCGAGAGATCAAGGAGTTCATCCGTGGAATCGCAGGCGCGGATTTCGGCTCGTCCTTGCAGTGCCGAAGGCAGATCCGCGACCAGATCGTGATCGCGGCTGAAAACGAGCATCACCGGCGTCGTCATAGTCCGATTCCTGAACGGTTGCGGTTCGCGGTCGCTGCAAGGATCTCGCATCGTGCGTCGCGTGGTTGACAGGCAGATACAAATTGAGTGCCGGACCGTTTCGCGTCGCTGACATTTTGTCAGCCCTGCGTTCAACTAGCGGCCGTTTGCGAACTTGCGCTGTTCACCATTTTTCGCGACCCGACACGTCGTGGTGAATGACGTTGCCGATCGGCATCATTCAGCGTTGCCCTTTCGCCACACGGGAAGGCAACACGACGAGTGGTTATGATGAAAAGGCGTCTCTCCCAGAGAGATGTCTTTCTTCAGGAGTTTGATCATGCCGAAATTCGCCGTGATTTTGCCCGCGGCGGGGAGCAGCACGCGGTTTCAGCAGGCGCAGAACCGCAAGAAGGTGTTCGTTGAATTGAAAGGCCGGCCGGTGTGGGTGCGGTCGGTGGAATACTTCGTGAACCGCGACGACGTCGTGCAGACGCTGATCACCATCGCCCCGGACGACCTGGAGTGGTTCCGCGAGAAGTTCCGGCCCAATCTCGCGTTTCTGAATGTGGAAATCGTTCCCGGAGGCAAGGAGCGGGCCGACTCGGTGCAGAACGCGCTGGCGAAGGTGCGCGATGACGTCGATTTCGTTGCCGTCCATGATGCCGCCCGGCCGTTGTTGGCAAAGGAATGGGTCAACCAGGTCTTCGACGCCGCGGAAAAATTCGGCGCGGCGATGCTGGCTGTGCCGGTGACCTCGACGCTCAAAAAAGTCGATGCCAATGGCCATCGCATCCAACAGACGATCGACCGCACGAATCTCTGGGCGGCCCAGACACCGCAGGTGTTTCGGCGGCAGGTGTTGATCGACGCGTTTCAGAAACGCGGTTCGTTGAACGCCACCGATGAATCGCAACTGGTCGAAGCCCTGGGGCAACCGGTGCACGTAGTTCCCGGTTCGCCCATGAATCTGAAGATCACGACGCCGGACGACTTCCGCATGGCGGAAGTCCTGCTCGACGTGTTGCCGAAAGATAAAGGATTCAAGTCGCTCCATCCGTTTGCGGACGAGGAACCGCGGCTGTGGTAAGACTGTCCGCATCCTGAGGGTGACACCGACGCGAAAAAGACGGTGGATTCTGGACACGCTGTCAACGTCGCGGCGCTGACGGAAATTGGGTTTCCAGTGGATTGCCCAGGCTTCGCCAATAACCGGGATTGACGTATTCTGAATCTCGGCGGATACTTCGCGCGGAAGGATCGAGTTTCATGGTTTCTTCGGATTATGCGCAGCGTTTGGCCGAACAGGCACAGGCGGCGGCACGCGGTCTAAGGTCTGTCGGCTCGGAGCCGAAAGATCGCTGGCTGCACGCGACGGCCGATTTGCTGCTTGAACGGCAGAACGACATACTCCGCGCCAATGAGCTCGACATTCAAGCCGCGCCGCAGTATGGGCTGTCGTCCGCGGCGATCGACCGGCTGCGGCTCGATCCGAAGCGGATCGCCGCGATGGCAAGCGGCCTGCGCGACGTCGCGCGGCTCATCGACCCGATCGGTGAAGTGATCGAAGGCTATGTCCGCCCGAACGGCTTGCGGGTCTCGAAAGTCCGCGTGCCGCTCGGTGTCGTGCTGTTCATCTACGAATCGCGGCCGAACGTCACGCTCGACGCCGCGGCACTGTGTGTGAAAAGCGGCAACGCCGTGATTCTCCGCGGCGGCAAAGAGGCGCTGCACAGCAACGTGGCGCTCTATCGAATTCTGCAGGAATCGCTGAAAACTGCAGGGTTGCCCGAGCACGCCGTGCAACTGGTGGAATCGACCGATCGGGAGATCGTCGGCGAACTCCTGAAGCAGCGCGGCCGGATCGACGTCGCCATTCCCCGCGGCGGCAAATCGCTGATCGAGCGCGTCGCCGCCGAGGCGACGATGCCGGTCATCAAGCATTTCGACGGCATCTGCCACGTTTACGTCGATCGGACGGCCGATGCAGAAATGGCGCTCGAGATCATCCAAAACTCCAAGTGCCAGCGGCCGGGGGTCTGCAACGCCGCCGAATGCGTGTTGATCCATCGCGACCTCGCCGAGACGTTTTTGCCCAAAATGAGCCAGTTTTTGGCCGATGTGGAGCTGCGCGGCTGCCCGGCGACGTGCCGGCTGTCGTCGCGGGCAAAACCGGCCCGCGACGACGATTATCGCACGGAATATCTGGATCTGATCCTGTCGGTGAAAGTGGTCGATGATCTGGATGCGGCCATTTCACACATCGAGAACTACGGATCGCATCACACGGAGACGATCGTCACGCGGGATTTCGCCGCGGCGGAGCGATTCCTGAACGAAATCGATTCCGCCGCGGTCCTCGTGAACGCCAGCACGCGGTTCAACGACGGCGGCGAACTGGGCCTGGGCGCCGAAATCGGCATCAGCACCGATAAGTTTCACGCCCGCGGCCCGTGCGGGCTGAAAGAACTGACCAGTTATAAATGGGTGGTCCGAGGGAACGGACAGGTTCGATAGCGAGGAATTCCGTGGCGGCACGTTTCCTAACGTGCCGGAAATCAGCGGGTAACCAAGCCAGACGCACACGTTGGAAAACGTGTGCCACGAGAAAGCCTGTTTCGCGGAGCGAAAAACATGGGCGACGTTCTCAGTCAATCGGAAGTCGAATCGCTGTTGGCGGCGCTCGATCCGGGGATGCAGCCGCAGCAGGGTGGGGCCGCCGCGGCGCGGGGCGGCGAATACAACGCCTCAATCAGCGTTTACGACTTCAAACGCCCCGAGCGCGTCAGTAAGGAGCAGATGCGGGCCTTTCAGGCGCTGCACGACGGCTTCAGCCGCGAGTTCGGCGCGGCCCTCAGCGGCATGCTTCGCGCCATCGTCGAAGTGAAGCTCATCAGCGTCGATCAGCTCACCTACAGCGAATTCGTCTTCAGCCTCGAAAACCCGACGTGCTTCAATCTGCTCTTTTCCGAAGGGTTGGAAGGGCACCTGATTCTCGATCTCAATCCGTCGATCATCTTTCCGATCGTCGACCGGCTGCTGGGCGGCGGCAAGCAAACGACGCACGAAGTTCCGCAGCGGCCGCTCACCGAAATCGAGCTGCAACTCGTCTCGCGGATCACGAAACAGGCTATCCAGGGCCTGGAAAACGCCTGGTCCAACATCTGCCAGCTCAAGCTGAAAGTCTCGCAGGTCGAAAGCAATCCGCAACTCGTGCAGATCGTGCCGCCGAACGAAGTCATCGTGCTGATCAGTTTCGAGTTGAGCATGGGCGAAGTGCGGGGAATTATGAACCTGTGCATCCCCTTCAACACGATCGAGCCATTGGCCGGGAAACTTTCCTCCGATTCTTGGGCCGCCTATTCCAAAAAAGGGGTCGATGCCCGGCAGTTATTGAATCTCGAAACGGGCGTCGCCAACGCACCGGTGGAAGTCGTCGTGCATCTGGCCAAAGCTAAATTGACGTCGCAGGAACTGGCGCAGCTGGCCGTCGGCGATGTGATCCTCACGGAAAGCAGCCCGGGCACGGGGGCGGAAGTGCTGATCGAAGGCTCGCCGCTGTTTGTCGCCTACCCCGGCGTGCTGAAGGGCCACAAAGCCGTCCGCATGGGCCAGCCCATCGCCAAGCCGCGCGAAGTGATTGAAAAGAAGCTGGGGCAGCAGAAGCGGAAGTAACCGCAGCGGCTTCACGCCTCTCGTTCGGCGGGTCTCCTGACGTCTCCTGACCCCGCTGGTTTTCTCTTGCGGTCTCCCGACCGCTGCCTTTCTCCTCGTCGAAAGAGGAGACCTTCGGTCGGAAGAGCGGCGGGGTCAGGAGACGTCAGGAGACCCGCGCCGAACGAAGACCGGCTGAAGCCGGCACTCCAACGGTTCAGGCGACGCGGCGGCGCGGGTGGTGATCCGTGGGGAAAGGCAAAGTCACCGGTTCTGAGTCTGCTTGCTGGTGCGGTTCCGTCGGACGAATGACCCGGTTCGCATAGACCAGCCGCAGGAATTCCGGGAATTTCAGCCACGACCCCAGCCGCTCGTTCCATAACGCCGCGACTTGCTTGAAAAACGCCATTTCGTACCGGGCCACGGCAAGATCGGCCGGCGCGGCGATGGGGTCCACGTCGCTCGGCTCCCACGGGCGCGGGCAGAGCCGATAGAGTGCGTGGCCATCGTCGGGCCGGCCGTGTGAGGGGACATCGGCCAGAATCGTCAGCGGGGAATCGTCGAGCAGCTTCAACGGAAAAACGCGGCACGCCGAGGGACGGTCGGCATAGACGCCGCAGTGGCCCCCGCCGAATGGTTGGTCGCAATTCGCGAGCGTTTCCTGCAAAAAGCGGCACTTTGTCGTCGCCGGAGCGTTGCGACTCGGCTCGTGGAGCAGGCACAAGGCGAACGGGGTCAGCGGTTCGTCGTCGAAGTAGAGCTGCGGCGCGTAATCGCCGGAAATGATTCCGTCCTGGTCTTCCCACCGGCAGGCGAAGTCCCAGAACGTCAGGCCCGTCGACCGCTCCAGGCGGATCACATCCGCCCCGGTGATCGGCACGGCGTAGGCCCGGCAGCACCCGGCGTGACACGATTCACAGAGGTGGGTCTCGCAGCTCACGCCGGCGTCCTCGAACGGCCCATTCGCACATTAGTTTTATCGGGATAATCCGTACAGATTCTCCAATCGTTTCCGGAGACAAGACGAATCGAAGCCCGGCTTAGGCCCTGGTAAGCCAGGCTTCCTTGACGCACTTCAAACCCGCAAGCGTTGATCGAAAGTCCGGCTTTTCAGAGCCAAAGCCGGGCTTTGGTCTTCTCCCGAACTGCAACACCAGCGGCAGGTTCAGCCGATTTCGCCACGAATCGATGCTCGCGGGGGCGAATTCGTCGCCGTAAACCGTGCTGCGTCTTGACCCGCCGCACGGAATCTGGCACAAGCCGAAGTCTCTCCCGGACTCAAAATCAGGATGGTGAATTCTCCCGCAAGGGAGCAAACCGGCGTCGGTGAACCGGCCCGGTTCGGGCAAGGAGTGCGCATGTTGGTTTCGCGGCGAAACTGGAGTCTCAGCCTGCTGCTGGCAGTCAGCGGGTGTGCGCATCTCATGGAAACCAAGACCATCGAGCGGTTCTCGGCGAACCTCGAGAATCGCGACATGGAAGGCCTGAAGTCCACCGTCTCGGAAGATTTTGCCGGCCGCGCCCTGCGCACCGCCGACGCCATCAGCGATCTGGAAATCCTCCGTATCCCCAACAACGGCAAGATCTCCGTCGTCAAAGTCGAAGACGTTTCGAAATCGCAAAAACGGGTCACTGTCGAAGTGGGCGAAGCGAAGAAGGAAGTCTTCTACGAACTCGCCAAGAACAGCTCCGGCCGCTGGGTCGTCGACGACATTTACCTGCGTCAGAAGAAGCAGGGGGTTGAAGCGTACAAGGCCGTCTCCGAGCAGATGGACCTGTTATTGACGGTGCGGGAATTCCTCGACGCCTGCGACACGGGCGAACGGGACGACATTCTCCGCGCGGCGATGCCGGAACTTCGTTCCGCGCTGGAAAAGCTTCCGCCGACGCACCTGGCGCGGATGACGGCGTTGATCACCAGCGGACGCCGTTCGTCCAAGCAGCAGAAGCCGCAGGCGACGCTGACGGAAAACACGGCGATCGTCAAATTACCGCGCAAAGCGGGCGAGACGCTGCTGACGCTGCAGCAGCAGGACGGCGCGTGGAGGGTCGAGGACGTGATGATCGACGCGAAGGACGAAGGCGAAATGCTGCCGTCGCTCTACCGCGAAGCCGTTGCGATCGAGCAGTGCCTGAATTTCCTCGCGGCGTACGAACGGAGCGACCGGACGGCGCTGATGGAACTCTGTGCGCCGGACTTCTACCAAGGGAGCCTGTCGCTGGGGAACTTCAAGGAAGTCCGCCTGCCGTCGCCGCTGCTCACAGACCACGAATTGAAAGTCAATTTGAACGGGCTGCGGGCTGATTTCACGCTCCGCGACGACCGCGAGATCGTGCAAGTGACGCTGCACCGCAAAACGCAGGATGAGACCGACGACACGCCCCGCTACCAGGTGACGAACGTCTCGATCGTCGATGTCGGCACGCAGCAGTCGCGCAGGCTCGGCGCGATGTTCACCGCCCGGGCTATGGGTGAGTTCTACCTGCAGGCTCTCGCGATGAGGGATCTGTCGAAATTGCGGCACAGCTCCACGAAGGATTTCTCCACCCGCGTCTGGCAACGGCTCAACGAGATCACGGTCGAAACCGCTCCGCTGGAGCCGTTCGACGGCCCGGCGGGAACGGTCGGACAGATTCACTTCGACGGCGCGCTTGTCCGCGTGACGGCGCTCGCCGGCGAGCATCCGGTGGAACTGATGCTCCGCGAGGAGGGAGGCCGCTTCCTGGTTGACGACGTCCACTGGGAAATCTCCGGCCGTCCGCTCACCGTGAAGAATACGCTGGAGCTGATGATCCCCGTGCGGACCTTTGCGCAAGGAGTGGCGCTGGGCCGCGATCCGCAGCCGTCGCAACAGCAAACCGCGCTCGGCTTACTCCAGGAAACTTCGTCACGCGACTTTAACCGCATGGTCTGGACGCAGACCGACTTCGTGCCGAACTCCGGACTTTCCGCCGACACCTTCCTGAACGCGCCGCTCAAGTCTCTGACGAAATCCGAAGATCAGGTGATCGTGCAACTGGGCGACGGCAAGTTCAGCGCCGTGGTAACGATGATCAAGGAGCAGGACCACTTTGCCATCGACGAAGTCCAATTGATCACCGGACCTCAGCCGGAGAATCGCGTCGCCCTGAAGAACGAGCTCCGCACACAACTGAGCCAGGGCCTGGCACAACGGCCGAAAGGCATGTCGCAAATCGCGCAACTTCCGCGGAAGACGCGAAAAATCGAGCCGGCCGCGCCGATTGAAACCATCGGCTTCGAACAACTCGCCGACGAACCGGTCGATGAACCCCCGCGGGAATTCACCGAACCGGACAACGCGATTCCCATCGAGCAATGGGACGAACTCGAAGCCGTGCAAACTGAACCGGGTATCGAATAGTTAAGACTATCAACCGCAGAGTTCACAGAGGGACGCAGAGAATAGAAAACCGCCCCTGCGTTTTGAATCTCTCTGCGTAAATCTGCGAAAGCTGCGGGTACATCTTTCTCTCGTTCTCCGCAAGACGCCAGCGAGCCCCCTGCTTTACCCAAATTTCGGGCTTCCCTCAGACTGCGGGTGCGGCTAAACTCCGCCGCTGTTCCGTTCGGGGGGATGTGTGCGGCCGTCTGCGGCATCCGCAATTTCGGCCGCGCCTCTTCACGGCAGACAGGGAAAGGATGCCCGTATGCCTGTCCGTGCGCTGCGTTTTTTGCACGCTGCCAATCTGCGGTTGGAAGCCGCGCTCGCGTTGCCGGGCGCCGGCGAGGACTTGCAGCCGCTGCTTGCCGAAGCCACCGCGACCGCGTTCGCGCAGATCGTGACGACGGCTTTGGAACAGGACGTCGACGCCCTGCTCATCACGGGCAATACGTTCGACGCCGCGGCGGGAAGCTTGTCCGCGGAAGTCACGCTGCGGAAGGAATTCCGCCGCCTGGACGAACACGGCCTGCCGGTATTCGTCACGCCGGGACTGATTGATCCCGCGCTCGCCTGGCAGGACCTCCCGTCGCTGCCCGACAATGTGACCGTCTTCGCGAACGCTCAAGAACCGGGAGCCGACATCATCGACCGGGGCCGCACGCTGGCCACCGTGTTGCCAGTCTCCTCAGTGATGGGCGTCGATGCCCCCGAATTGGAACGGATTCGAGCCGCTGGAACTTCGACTTCAACTCGCGGCATCACGATTGGTCTGTGGATTCCCGACACGACCGGGACGCGTTCCACTTCGCTGCCGGCGTTCGCTTCGCTGACCTATCTGGCCGCCAGCGATTGGCCGGCTTCATCCGGCTGGCCCCTCACGGAAGGACGGGTCCACCAGCAATCCGGGCCACAAGGTCTCGACGCTCACGAAACCGGGTTGCGCGGCTGCCAGTTGGTCGAGATCGACGCCGACGGCGAGATCCACTTGCGGCTCATTCCCGTCGCTCCCGTCCGTTGGGAAACGTGTTCCATCGACGGTCGCGGCGTCACCACGCAGGACGAACTCTGCGACCGGATGCTCAACCGGCTCGAACAGCTCGGCGAGTATCCCGGCGAGCGGCTCCGCATCATCACCTGGTCGCTGAGCCAGACGCTGCTCGAATCGCTCGGAATCGATTCCGATCTCGAACTGCAGCAGTTGCAACAGACGCTCGTCGAACTGACCGACCAGCCGAAGCACGGGCTGCGGTACTGGCATCAAGTGGAAACCGTCTGGGACAGCGAGCAGATTCCCGTCAGCGTCGACCGCGAGTTGTGGCACGATTTCGCCGCAGAGATGGACCGCGTCACGCCGCTCGAAATGGAACGCTTGAAACGGCTGTGGCAGCAGAAGACCGGCGACGAGGCCCCACCCGTGGGATGGCCCGTCGGCGTGAGCTGGCCCCCCGTGAACCCGGAGCACGTCCGCCAGTTGGCCTTGCGAAACGGACGCCGGTGGTTTCGTCCGTCCGCGGCAGGAAAGGCGTCGCGATGAAGCTTCTCGGCATCGACATCGAACGCTTCGGCCGCTGGGAACAGTTTTCCCAGCCGTTCCATCCGTCGGGACTGACGGTCGTCTACGGCCCGAACGAAGCCGGCAAAACAACGCTGCTGCGTTTCATCCGCGGCGTCCTCTACGGCTTCCCGCCCGAAGAACGTTCCGAAGCGTGGCGGAAAACCAAGCGGCTGCCTCAAGGGGGTTCGCTCACCGTCGAACATCAAGGGCAGACGTACCAGATTCACCGCGCCGGCTATCCGAACGAGCCGGGCTTGATGTCAATCGGCGGCGTCGACGCCGGCACGCGCACCGCGCGGCTCATGGAAGAGATGCTGTCGGGGACCGACGGCAAGCTGTTCGAATCGGTGTTCGCCGTCGGACTGCCGGAACTCCAACAATTCGCCACGCTGAACGAAGAAGAAGTCGCCCGGCATCTCTACGGGTTGACGCTCGGCCCGCAGGGGTCGCTGCTGATGGAGCTCCCCAACCGCGTGGAGCAGGAGCTGCAAGACTTGTGGTGCGGGCAGCCGGCCGGAGGCAGAATCCACCAGTTGCTGCAGCGTCGCGAGGAACTCATCCGGCAGCAGACGCAGCACGTTACCCGCCGTAACCGTTATCGCGAACTGCTACGCCGCCAGACGGAACTCGAAGAGAAACTCGCCGCACAGCAGCGGCGGCAAACCGATTTGCAACAGAATCTCCGCGGCCTGACGTTCACGGAACGGGTCTGGAGTCCGTGGCAACGGATTCGCGAATTCCGCCGCGAAATCGCCGCGCTGCCGGATTTCTCCGCGTTTCCGCACGACGGCGTGCAGCAACTGGCTCGGCTCGATCAGGCGATTCAATCGGCGTCGGTCTCTGCCGATCAGCAGGCGACATCGCTCCGCGATCTGCAACTGCGGATCGCAAAGTTCGGCAAAGGCCCGGAAGTTCGCCGCTACGGCCGTTCGATCCGCCGTTTGATGGACGAGCGCCCCGAACTGCGCGAGATCGAACACCGGCTCGGCGAGTTGACTGAATCGAGCACCGCCGCGAACCGCGAATTGCAGGCCAAGCTCACGCAACTCGGTCCGAAGTGGACGCTGGACCGGATCGACAATCTGCGGCTCAACGCGGAAGGAACAGCCCAGCTCACGACGGCGGCGCACGAATTTCAAGCCGTCCATGGGAATGCCCGCCGCAATCAACGCTGGTATCGCCGGCTGAGCGCCGCCTGCCGCGATCGGGAATTGGCGCTGCAAACCGAATTGATGCAGTTCGGCGCGACGCCGGAAACGTTCGACTCCACCGTCGGCTCGTCGCGGCAGCGGCTGACGCAGTTGTCGGAACTCTCGCGGCTGCACGCCACTGCCGCCGCGCTGCAGGAACGGGCGAAGACGCTCGACCACCGCCTGGACCAGTTGCACGAACGGCTCGGCCTGCCGGACTGGGCCTATGCGCTGTTGGCGTTCTTCGCGCTGTCCGGCGTGGGACTGGTCGTCGCCGGGTTTTCGCAGGGCGTCACCACCGGCTGGCTCGTCGGGTTGATCTATCTCGTGCTGTCAGCGACCGTCGCGGGGACGGCGTGGGCCCTCAAGCATCATTCGGATATCGACCTGCAAGGCGAAGTCGCGCGGCTGCGCGATTTGCGCCGTTCGCATCAACAGGAACTCGAAGAGGTCGAACAGAAAATCCGCGAGCTGCAGCAGGCGCTCGGCATCCAGCGCAGCCGCGCGCAACGCCGCGATCCGATTCAAGCCGACGCCGAACTTCTGACACAAGGCGCTCGCCGCGTCGCTCAGTTGGAAGCCGCGCAGCTCGAATGGCAGCGGATTAAACGGTTCCGCAACCGCTTGAGTCAGATGCGATCCAAGCTGCAAACGAAGCAGCGGGAGTTCAGCCTGGCACGCGCGAACTGGTGCCGGGCTGTGACGAGCCTCGGCCTCGACGAAACGGTCGACATCCCCGCGGCGTTCCGGCAATACCAGACGGCGTGGGAACTGATCGACGGCCGCCGCCGGTGGAAGCTCTACGACGCCGAAGCCGCCGCGTGCCGATCGCGGATCGACCTCTTCACCCGGCAGATCGAGGAACTGGGCCGCCGGATGCGCCGCGAAGCGATCCCGCGCGGGGCCGCGTTCGCCGCGCTGGAAACCTGGAACCGCGAACTGGAAGCCGCCATCGCCGGCCGCCGTGAAGTCCGCGAGCTGCGCAAGCAGCGCGTCGATCAGAAGCAGACGCTCGCCGCGGTCCGCCAGCAGTTGCAGTCGCTGGAACAGGAACGGACGGCGCTGCTGAAACTCGCCGGCATCACCCATCGCTCGCAGTTCGAAGACCGGATGGCCCAGCGCGAACGCCGCAAGCAAGTGGAAAGCCAGCTCACGCAGACCGAGCGCGAACTCGATCTCTTGGCCCGCACCGAACCCGATTTGTCGCTCGTCGAAGACGACTTGATCCAGTATCAGCCCGCCAAGCACAAGGAACGGGTCCAGGCCGCCCAGCAGGAATTGAAGCAGACCGAGCAATTCCTGTTGCAGACGTCGGAGCAACTCGGCACCGTCCGCCGCGAATTGCAGGAACTCGAAGCCGACCGGTCGGACCGCCAGACGCGCTCCGGCTTCCAAGAGACGCAAGCGGAACTGGATGACGCCGTCGCGCAGTGGTTCGCCGCCGCGGTCGGAGCCGAGGCTGTGGAATCGGTCTGCATCCAGTTCGAGCAGACGCATCAACCGGAAACGCTCGCCGCGGCGAAGCCGCACCTGGAACGGCTGACGTGCGGCAAGTACCGCCGGCTGTGGACGGCGCTCGGCCGCCGGCATCTGTTCGTCGACGACGAGATGGGCCGCGCCTGGGCCGCCGAACAACTCAGCGGCGGCACGCGCGAGCAGTTGTTCCTCGCCATTCGCCTGGCGATGGTCCTCAGCCTGAAACGCCACGGCGTCGAATTGCCGATGGTCCTCGACGACGTCACCGTGAACTTCGACCAGGAACGTTCCGCCGCCGCCATCGACATGTTGCTCGATTTCGTGCAAGAAGGGCAGCAGCAGGTGGTCGTCCTCACCAGCCACCGGCACTTTGCCGAGATGTTCCAATCGCGAAACATCGAACCGATCTGGCTGCCGCCGTCCGCCGGGATTCCGGAAGATCGCCGCGCGGGGTGACCATAGAGCAGGCGTCTCAAGCCTTGCAGGCGAGCCGCCTACTCGACGCATCAGCTTTCCGCCTTCCGTCCGAAGCGCAACCACTTCTCGAATTCCACCACCGCGAACACGGCGAGCGACAATCCCGCGATCCGGAGCCAGGCCGCGGGCGTGATCCCTGCGCTGTGGAACAGGCGGTGCATGATCGGCGCGTGCGTGAAAAAGATCTGCGCGGCGAGCATCGACAGCGCGCCTGCGATGGCCCAGCGGTTTGAGAACCAGCCGATGTACGACACCGGGTGCGTGAGCGAGCGGCAGTTGAACAAGTACACGGCTTCGATCAGTACGATCACGTTCACGACGGTCGTCCGTGCCTGGGCAATGTCGGCGTGTTGAATGTGCAGCTCGTACAGAAAGAGGGACAGTCCGCCGATCACCATGAACAGCGATACCAGCCCCGTGCGCATGATGAGAGGACGCGTGAGCAGCGGTTGCTCCGGATTGCGCGGCGGACGACGCATCAGGTCGGCCTCTTTGGTCTCGAACGTCAACGGCAGACCGAGCAGCGTGTCAGTCAGGTTGATCCACAAAATCTGCAGCGGCAGCACGGGGAGCGGCAGGTTGAACAGGATCGCAGCGATCAACAACAGCGCTTCGCCGAGATTCGTGGGCAAAATCCAGACGATGAACTTGGTGAGATTGTCGAAGACGCCGCGGCCTTCCTCGACGGCGGCTTCGATGCTGGCGAAGTTGTCGTCGGTGAGGACCATCGCCGCGGCCCCCTTGGCGACTTCCGTCCCGCTGCGGCCCATCGCCACGCCGATGTCGGCCTGTTTGAGCGCCGGCGCGTCGTTCACGCCGTCCCCCGTCATTGCCACCACATGACCGCGGGATTGCATGGCCTGGACGAGTCGGAGTTTCTGTTCGGGAGAGACGCGGGCGAAGACGACGGTCTCTTCCGCGACTTGCGGCAACGCGTCGCGGCTCACTTTCTCGAGCTCGCTGCCGGAGATCGCCCGGAGTTGGCCGTTCTCCATAGTCCCTTGGATGCCGATCTGGCCGGCGATGGCCCGGGCCGTCGCGAGATGATCGCCCGTGATCATTTTCACGATGATGCCGGCCTCCTGGCAGCGGCGCACGGCGGCGATCGCTTCGGCCCGCGGCGGGTCGATCATTCCCTGCAACCCAAGAAACGTCAGCCCCTCGGCGACGTGTTCGTGCTCCAATTCGGCGTGATCGGGCTCCACATGCCGTCGAGCGAACGCCAGCACGCGCAGTCCGCGCGACGCCATCTGATCCATCGCCTGCCGCAACGCCGTCTGATCCAACGGCGCGAGTTGTCCCGCCTGATCGAGCGCCTCGTGGCAACGGTCAAGCAAGCGTTCCGCCGCACCGGCCATGTAGATCACCCGCATTTCGGCGGCGGCGTTCAACGTCGCGCGATACATCTGCTCAGACTCGAACGGAATCGTATCGATGCGCGGCGACGCGTCGCGCGCTTCCGCATGCCGCAATCCCCCTTTCTCGGCTGCGATCAGCAAGGCTGCTTCCGTGGGGTCGCCCTGGGATTTCAACCGTCCTTCGTCGTCCGGATGCAGATGCGCATCGTTGCAGAGGAGCCCGGAGAGTAGGCACTCGGCCAGCGCGGGGTGATCTCTCAATTCGAGTGCGGCGCCGGCCATGCGAATCTCTCCCTGCGGATCGTCGCCGCCGCCGGTGAGTTCGTACCATTCGCCCCCGGCGAAAATCTCGCGGACGGTCATCTGGTTTTCGGTGAGCGTGCCGGTTTTGTCGGAACAGATCACCGTCGTGCTGCCGAGCGTCTCCACGACGGGCAGCTTGCGGATGACGGCCTTGCGTTTCGCCATCCGCGAGACGCCGATGGCCAGCACGACTGTCACCGCCGCAGGGAGACCTTCGGGAATTGCGCCGACGGCGAGCGCGACCGCCGCCATGAACATCTGGACGATCGGCTCGCCGCGCAGCCAGCCGATGAAGAATGCCGCCGCCGCCAGCCCGACGATCACCCATAAAATCAACCGGCTGAACTGTTCGATCTTTTCGGTGAGGGGCGTCGAGATGTCGACCGCCGTCGAAATCAGCCGCGCGATGTTTCCCGTTTCCGTCCGGTCCCCCGTGGCCCACACCATCGCCTCGCCGTTGCCCGCCGTCACCAATGTCCCGGCGAATGCGAGGTTCTTGCGGTCGGCGAGCGGCGTCTCGGCCTGCAGCGGCGCGGTCTCCTTCACCACCGGAACCGATTCCCCCGTCAGCGACGATTCATCGATCTGCAGATTCTTGACGGCCAGCAGCCGCACATCGGCGGGCACGCGGTCGCCGGCTTCGAGCAGCGCGACGTCGCCAGGGACGAGACTCTCCGACGGAACGCGGTGCTTCTCGCCATGGCGGCGGACGGTGACTTCCATCACGACCATCTGGGCGAGGGCTTCGATGGCCTTTTCGGCCTTCGATTCCTGCAGAAAGCCGAACACAGCATTCACGAGGACGACGCCGAGGATGACGCTGGCGTCGATCCACTCGCCGAGAAACCCCGTCACCGCCACCGCCGCCAGCAGCAGATAGACGAGTGGCTGATGGAACTGCAGCAGAAACTTGATCCACGCCGGCGTGCCCCGCTTCGGGGTCATGCGGTTGGGCCCGAACTGCTGTTCGCGCCGCGTCCGTTCCTCGTCCGATAGCCCGGACGCGAGATCCACTTCCAGGAGCCGCGGAACCTCGACCGGGTCGATCGCGTGCCAGGCTGTCTCCGCAGGGTCCTTCATGACAGCGTTCCGTTCTAAGAGCCGCGCCCGAAATAAGCGGCGCTTTAGGCAACACGGCGCTTACTTCGTGCGCGGCTCCTGGTGGACACAGCCCACCCTACAAAAATCATTCCAATCGCAACAGCGCGGTCTTCAGATACTCCGACTCTGGCACACCGACGGCGAGCGGATGATCGGCTGCCGCGCCTCCCTGTTCGAGAATCTGCGCCCGACGGTCTTCCGGGACAGCGGCGCACACCATGCGGATGAACTCCTCGCGTTCCAAGAGGCCGGAACAACTGCACGTGAAGATCAATCCGTCCGGTGCGAGCAACTGCATCGCCAAGCGATTGAGATCGAAATACTTCCGCCGGCCGACATGGTTTTCCTCGCGATTGCGGATCAGTTTCGGCGGATCGAGGATGATCACGTCGTATCGCTGGTTGTTCCGCAGCATATCTTTCGCATACTGAAACGCATCGGCCTGCACGAAATGGATCTTCACCTTGTTGAGCTTGGCGTTGCCGCGGGCGGTGTCAATCACCCCTTCGTCGAGTTCCACGGCGGTCGTCTCGCCGGCGCGGCCCAGCACCTGGGCCTGGATTGCGAACCCGCCGGTGTAACTGCACAAGTCGAGGACCCGCTTTCCGCCGCACAATTGCGCGACGCGGCGGCGATTGTCGCGCTGATCGCAGTAGAACCCGGTCTTTTGTCCCGCGGCGAAGTCGACGCGGAACTGTGTGCCGAACTCCTGGATCGTCACCCGCTCCGGCAGATGCTCCGACCCGATGCCGTCGGCGGCGAAGCCTTCGTGTTCGTCGGACTGCGGTGCGCAGCAGAGCAAACCGTGCTCGGTCTCGCACAGCGGCGTCAACAAGTCGAGCATCGCCTCGGCACGTTGATACATTCCCAACGCATACGCCTCGACGACCAGCACGTCGTTGAACCGGTCGATCACCACGCCCGTCAGGCCGTCTCCCTCGGCATGCACGACGCGGTAGGCATTGGTGACGGCGTCGAGTTGCAATGTTTCCCGGCGCAGTTTCACCGCCCGCTCCAGCCGATGCTGCCACCAGGCGTCGTCGGGCAACGGCTCGTCGGTCGTCAGCAACCGGACGGCGATCTCCGCATGCGGATTGAACAATCCCCAGCCGAAGAAATTTCCCGCCGTGTGCGTCAGGCGGACCATGTCGCCCGGATGCGCCTCGCGGGGAAATTGTCCCAACCGTTTCCGGTAGAGAAACGGATGCGGCACCGGCGCGCGGACTTCAACCTCGCGCAACGGCTCATCAGCCGCCAGCGCGAGCGGCCGCTGCAGGAGCAGTTCGTCGAGCGAACGCTTCGGAATGGGATTGGCGGCCGCCTTGCGCGGCGGCGGTTTTCGCGGAGATTTCATGTCGTTGAAGTTTCCAAGTGTAGGGTCCGCTGTGCGGACCATTAGTTTCTACCCAAGCGAGGTGCGTGAGCCCCTCTAAAAAAGCAGCGTCTTTATGAGAACACGCACATTCAGAGGGCTCACACCCCGCTCGGAAATGCGCTGGTTACAAAGGTCCGCACAGCGGACCCTACAAAATTCACAGCCGTTCCGCGAGGTAGCCAACGACGCGGCCGGCCATCGCGTTTGCGTAGTTCCAGCCATAGCCGCCGTGGGACGACTGGAAATCGGTATCAAATGGAATGCCGCTGGAGGAGAGCTTGCTGGCGAGCGTGGCAACGCCGTCGCGGCAGTAGACGTCGGCCGGATCGCAGAGCAGGAGCTGATGCTTCGGCCAGTCGAGCGGATGAATGTGCAGCGTCGCCGTCGCCTGCCGGGCGGCTTCGCGATCGGGGAAGATTTCATCGAGCGACGTGCCGTGGCCGTGCCAGTCCTCGAAGTCGATCTTGGGGGAAATCGCGACGACAACGGGGAACTGCCGCGCGTGCCGATAGGCCAGTTGCAGCGCTCCCTGCCCGCCCATCTCCCTGCCGAACACGCCAATCTTCGCAGTTTCATCCGCAGCCTGCGCCGCGAAAAACTTAGCGATTTCCTCATGCAGGAATTCGACCGGACTCCGCTGCAGATCGAATTGCGGATCAATCGCAGCGCTCCACCAGCACCGGCCGCCGTGCGGGCAGATCACCTGCAGTGCGTGCCGCTGGAGTTCCGACGTGTAAGCCGCATTGTCTTTCAGCGTCACGCCGTCGTAGCCGTGCAGAAACACCGCGGCGTGTTTTGCCGGCGCGCCGTCCGGCAAAAACCAGTCCGCCGTCTTGCCGGCGAGTTCTGTCGTCGTCCAACCCATGATGTCCGTTTGCTCGAAATTCGTATTCGTTCTCTGTTAGCGTAGGCATCTCGCCGTGGAGGAACAATCGAGTGGAAGCCTGCCGATGGCAGCGGCGGGCCGCTTCGTGGAAAGTCGCATCATGCACACGCTCCTCACCGCCGAACAAATCGCCGACCGCGTGCGGCGGCTGGGCGAAGAAATCACGCGCGATTTCCGCGGCGAACCGCTGATCGTCATTGGCGTGCTGCACGGCAGCGTGGTTTTCGTCGCCGACCTCATCCGCGCGATCTCCACTCCGCATCAACTCGGGTTCGTGCTCGCGGCCAGCTACCACGGCCCGGCGACGTCGCCCGGCGAGTTGAAACTGCAACTCGACACGCTGCCGGACCTCGCCGGCCGGCGCGTGCTGCTGGTGGACGACATCCTCGACACGGGCCGCACGCTCTCCGCATTGAAACACCGCTTAGAGGAACGCGGCCCGGCCGCAGTCCGTACCGCCGTGCTGTTGTGGAAAAAGGACCGCACCGAAACAGCGATCCGACCCGATTACGTCGGATTCGAAATTCCTGACCGTTTCGTCGTCGGCTACGGCCTCGACTTCAACGGCGACCACCGCCATCTGCCGTTTATCGCCACGCTGGATGGGGAAGCCGGGCTTTCCTCTTCGTAGCCCGCAGTTTCCGAGTGCGGAACATCGGCACTCGGAGAGTGCAGCGACGAATGGGAAAGCCGGGCTTCGATGCTGGCCCACTTCCGCCGCCGCACGCTATGATGAAGGCCCGCAGCGCGAGGCCGCCTTTGTCGAAAGCCGACGCCATGAAATGGTTTCTCTTCTGTTTCGCCGCGTCCGTGTGTTATTACCCGCTCGCGGCGCAAGACATGCCGGCGCGCACGCCGGGGCATTCGGTGCACGGCGAAGCCTTCAATGAAGGGCCGCGGCAAAAAGCGCGGCTGATGGGAGGCACCGGCAAAGTCTCTCTCGACGTCACCGCCAAAACGCCGGAGGCCAAAGCGTTCTTCGAGCAGGGGCTCGGCCAGTTGCATGGGTTCTGGTATTTCGAGGCCGAACGTTCGTTCCGCCAGGTCGCGCTTCTCGATCCCGAGTGCGCGATGGCCTACTGGGGCATGACGCTGGCCAACGCGAACACCGACAGCCGGGCGAAGAAGTTCATCGCGAAAGCGGTCGAACTCAAGGACAAAGTCTCGCCGCGCGAGCAGCAATACATCGCGGCCCTGTCCGAGTTCTACACCAGCGACAAGCCGAAGAAAGAACGCCGTGAGAAATATATCCGCGCGCTGGAGAAGCTCCTGTACGAATATCCGAGCGAACTGGAAGCGAAATCGCTGCTCGTGCTGTCGATCTGGCTGGCGCGCGAGGACGGCGTGCCGCTCACGAGTTATCTCGCCGTCGACGCCCTGCTCAGCGAGATTTTCGCCGTCGAGCCGATGCATCCGTCGCATCATTACCGGATTCACTTATGGGACCACGAGCGGGGCGAGAAGGCGATTCCCTCGGCAGTGCGCAGCGGGCAATCGGCGCCGAGCATCGCCCACATGTGGCACATGGGGGGGCACATATTTTCCGATCTGGAACGCTATCCCGACGCCGTGTGGCAGCAGGAAGCGTCGTCGCGGATCGATCACGCTTACATGGCGCACGACTGGATTCTGCCCGACCAGATTCACAACTACGCCCATAACCAGGAATGGATGATCCGCAACCTCGGCCACATGGGCCGCGTGCACGACGCCGTGCGGCTGTCGAAGGATTTGATCGAGCATCCGCGGCATCCGAAACACAATACGGGCGAAGACAAAGGCTCGTCGTTCCAAGGCAAACGCCGGTTGATGGAAACGCTGGAGCGTTTCGAACTTTGGACGCAACTCGCGGCAATGGCCCAGTCACCATACATTGATGCGCCGGAAGAGCGTCTGGATCGGGCCGAACAATTCCGCTGGTTCGCGTTGGCGGCGTATCGTCAGAATGATCTGCCGACGGGCGACAACTGGCAGACGAAGCTGTCGGAGGAACTCGCGGCGTGCACGCAGGCCGCGAACGAATTGAAACCGCCGCAGGAAACGGACGCCGAAGGGCCGGTCTCCGCCGCATTGCCGGCGAATGGAAAGAACGTCCGCGAGCGGAGGAATCTCGAATCACAACAGAAGAAGCTGGAAAAATTCCTCGCCGAGCTCCGCGGCGTCAAGGCGTTCCAGCAGAACGACTACGCGACGGCGCTAAAGGAACTCAAAGCGGGCGAGGCGGACAAAGTCGACCCGTTCCTCCTGGCGCGCGTTCAATGGCTGGCCGGGGAGAAAGACGACGCCGTCAAGAAAGTTCGCGAGGCCCTCGATTCCCGCAAAAACCAGGCGCGGGCGCTCGCTCTCGCTGGGGAATTCTTCTGGCTCGCCGATAAAAAGGACGACGCGAAAGTCGAACTGGAAAAACTGCGGGCGCTGTCCGGGGAGATTGATCTCGATGTCCCCGTGTTCGCGCGTTTGGCTTTAATCGTGGCGGAGCTCGGCTGGCCCGCCGACTGGCGCGTGAAAACGCCCCCCGCGGCCGACACCGGTGTCCGCCCGCCAATGGAATCGTTCGGCCCGTTCACGTGGAATCCTCCTTCCGCGCGAAACTGGACGGCCCTCGACGCACAAAGTCAGATGCACACCTCGTCCGAGTTCGACGGCAAGCCGCGGATCGTGATCTTCTATCTCGGCCACGGCTGCCTGCACTGCACGCAGCAGTTGACCGCGTTCGCCGACCGCCATGCCGATTTCCAACAGCAGGGGGTCCATCTCGTCGGTCTCGGCACCGACGATCCCGACGGCCTGCGGATTTCCATCCAGAAGTACGAGCCGAAGATGTTCCCGTTCCCGCTGTTCTCCGATGCGGGCAGCGCGGCATTCAAGGAATTTCGCTGCTACGACGATTTCGAAAACCAGCCGCTGCACGGCACGTTCTTCATCGACGCCCAAAACCGCCTCCGCTGGTGGGACATCAGCCACGAGCCGTTCATGAACGTGGATTTTCTGCTGAAGGAGACGGCACGGCTGATGAAATTTTCGGGAACATGAAATTCCGTCCGAGCCGGAAGCGTAAGCGACGGTGCGTCAAACCGTTCGCTGACGCTCGCGGCTCGGACAAACGACATTCCACACCTTCTGACGGACCATCCATGAAACCACTCCTCGCGTTCGCCCTGCTCGCTTTCGCCGCGCCGCTCTTCGCTGCGGACCCCACGCCGGAACAACTCCAGTTCCAGACATTCGTCCGCAACTACGCGGCGAAGATGCGGGAGAAAGACAAAGTCCCGGCGAACAAGGACGAGTGGCTCCAGCGCAAAGCCGAGATCCGCCGCGGGTTGGAGGAGGCATGGAACTTCCCGGCGCAGAAATGCCCGCTGGAACCGAAGAAACTCGGCGAGGAGCAGCGCGACGGCTATCGCTTCGAGAAGCTGATCATCCAGACGATGCCCGGCGTCTGGATGACGGCCCACGCCTACGTCCCGGATGGACCCGGCCCGTTCCCCGCCATCCTGCACGTGCACGGCCACTGGAAAGGGGCCAAGCAGGACCCGACCGTGCAGGCCCGCTGCATCGGCTCGGTGAAGCACGGCTTCTTTGTCCTCGCCGTCGATGCTTTCGGCGCGGGCGAGCGGGGCCTGACCAAAAAGCTCGGCGAGTACCACGGTGAAATGGTCGGCGCGACGCTCTTCCCCATCGGCCAACCGCTGTCCGGTATCCAGGTTTACGAGAACGGCCGCGCCATCGACTACTTGCAGACGCGGCCCGAAGTCGTCAAAGACAAGATCGGCATCACGGGCACCAGCGGCGGCGGCAACCAATCGATGTACGCCGGCTGCTATGACGAACGCTTCGCCTGCGTCGCACCGTGCTGCTCCGTCGGCACGTACGATTCTTATCTCACCACCGCCTGCTGCATGTGCGAGGTTGTGCCGAACGCCCTGGCCCTGACCGAGGAATGGGGCATCCTCGGCCTCGCCGCGCCGCGGGGGCTGATGGTCATGAACGCCTCGAAAGACGCGTTCCAGTTTTCGATCGCCGAGGCGCGGAAATCGATCCGCCGGGCGAGCGACGTGTTCGACGCGGTCGATGCGTCGAACAACATCCGCCACAACACGTTCTTCTGGCATCACGACTACAGCGAGTCGATGCGCGAGGCGATGTACGGCTGGATGACGTACCACTTGAAGGGCGAAGGCGACGGCGCGCCGCTCCCCGATCCGAAAATCGAAACGCTCGACCCGGAATCCATCCGCTGCTTCCCCGGCGACACGCGCCCCGACGACTGGCTGACGCTCCCGCAATTCGCCGCTCGCGAGGGGAAGAAGCTCGTCGACGCGTGGCAGATGCCGGCGAGCAAAGAGGAATGGGAAAAGAAGTCCGCCGCGCTGCGGAAGACACTCGTCGAAAAAACATTCGGTGGTTTTCCGGCGAAGACGCCGCTGAATGTGAAGACGATGCCGACGGATGACAAGAATGTCACACGGCTGCAATTCGAGCCGGAGCCGGGGATCACGTTGACGGCACGGTGGCGACGGCCTGAAAAGCGCCCATGCCACGGGCGGCGATATGGGCGGCAGCCCCGATGACGGGAACCGCAGTCATGGGGGCATGGACACCCAGGACGTACTGTTCGCCTGGCGCGATTTCGAA
>CAZDGB010000040.1:29144-31390 GCA_964504645.1 uncultured Planctomycetaceae bacterium
GGCCTGAAACGCCGATCTCGCCGGAATTGGTCTACGTGTATTTGAACCTACACGGGGAAGATAGCGTGTCGAACAGCACCTACACTGATATTCAGAGCAAGGCGATTCACGTAATCACAGTCGACCTGCGCGCCACGGGAGTTCATGCCTGGCCAGCCGACAAGATTATGCGTGCGCCCGATCACAACACCGCCCAATGGTCGATGTGGATCGGCCGTCCGCTCCTCGGCCAATGGACCTATGACGTGCTGCGATTGCTGGAAGTTCTGCAAGCTCTGGAGCAAGACCGGCAAATCGATTTGAAGAACCTGACGATCGTAGGAGACGGACCCGCCGGTGTGGTTGCCCTCTGTGCCGCCGCCGTCAATGAGGGGCCGGTCATCAAGACGGTGATTCCTCATGAAACACTTTCAACCTTTATCAGCGATGTGCCGTACGAAGGCCAGCGCGTTGGCATCCTGGCGCCGGGAATTCTGCGCGATGTCGGCGACATTCCGCATCTCGCCGCGCTCGCCGTAAGTCACTCGACAACCGTATCGATTTCAGATGGCACGACCGCCGATGGAAACAGGGTAACTTCCTCTCGGGAACTCAAAAAACTATTTAAGATCACCGGCCAGGCGGCGGAAATCGTTGGATCGCCGGCGATGGTGATAATCGGTGTGACTAAGCCACCTAAGTAACCGGGCAACCTCGGTTGCACCAACCGAGGCGGCGTAGCCGCAAGAAGCCGATGGATCCGCTTAGAATCAAGGAAGGCAGGTGAATCCTTGGAAACCGCCCGACTTCCTGCGTGGCCGTTTTGCCTGAGGCTTCCGATCGCTGCGCGACACCGGTTGAGGCAACCGGTGCTACCCTTAGTGGTGCTGATATCCGGCCCCGTGTTCCTCTCCGCCGCGGAGCGCGGCCAGCGCATCGTCGACGCCACCTACAAAATCACCGACGGCCAGACGGCTGCGACGTGCTTTCTGATCGAACGTACTATAACCGACGGCAAGGGCGCGCAGATCGTGCTTGTCACGGCGGCGCATGTGCTGGAAAATTTCAAAGGTGAAGAGGTCCGGTTGATCCAGCGGCGGGCGGTCGCGGACGACCGCGTCGAACTCGTACCGTGGCCGTTCCGCATCCGGCAAGGGAATCAGCCGCTGTGGAGGAAGCATCCGCAGACCGACGTCGCCGCGCTGCCGATCCAGCCGCCGAACGACCTGCGGCCAAACGCGCTGCCGGCCTCAATCCTCGCGACGGCGGAAACCTGGCAACAGCACGAGTTCGAGCCGGGCGACGCCGTCCGGCTCGTCGGCTATCCGCACGCCATGCAGTTCGAACCGAGCCCGCAAGGCTACGCGACGACGCGGCTCGGCGCCCTCTCCGGCGGGCCGAGCCAGCCGACGGAACGCTCGCGGCAGTTCCTCATCGGCGTCAACGTCTTCGAAGGAGACAGCGGCGGCCCGGTTTATTACCTCGGCGAGAAGCCGGCCGACGGCGGACCGCCGCCGCTCGTCGTGCTCGGCCTGTTGCAGGGCCAGCACTTCCTCAACGAATCGTTCCGCACAGTGTACCAGTCCGCCGAGTTCCGCCAGCGCCTGGGCGTCGGCATCGTCAGCCACGCGACCGCCATCACCGAAACGCTGGCGCAGATTCCGCTGGAATGATCAACAGCGAAAAGACAGCAACCGCAGATTTCGCAGATTGTCTGCAGATAAAACCGGATGATCGGCCGAAATGAGGCGCTGGCTGACCTGTGGAATCGCAACTGCTGTTTTGCGACTTGTGCGCCTTTTTGCGGCCAGATCTCTTTTGCCTGAATCTGCGAAATCTGCGGTTTCGGCTTTTCTCTTCTCGCTACGCCAGGATGTCCTCGATCACCGCGCCGTGGTCGATGTCGAGGCGTTTGCGGCCGGGATATTCGAGTTGGCGGCCGTCGAGGCCCAACAGGTGCAGCACGGTGGCGTGCAGATCGGTGACGTAGTGGCCTTCGCCGAGGGCGTGGTAGCCGAGCTCGTCGGTCGCGCCGTGGACGTAGCCGCGCTTCAAGCCGGCGCCGGCCATCCAGATCGTGAAGCCGTTCGGGTGATGGTCGCGGCCGTCGGTGCCGCCGGCCCGCTGTTCCAGGCCCGGCGTGCGGCCAAACTCGGTGCAGAAGACGACGGTCACATCGTCCCATAGCCCGCGCTGCTTCAGGTCCTGGATCAACCCGGCGACTGGCAGATCGACCGTCGCGCATAGCCGGGTGTGATTGTCCTTGA
>CAZDGB010000041.1:0-30738 GCA_964504645.1 uncultured Planctomycetaceae bacterium
GCTTCACCGCCGCCAGGTCGAGGGTCTGGAACTCTTTTGCATAGTCGAAGTCCTCTCCCAGGGGATTGGACTTCGAGGAATGCTGGCGCAGGAGGTCGAGCCTCAACTGGTTCGGCCACCAGTCGCGATTTGATGTTCCGCCGCCAGCGGCATGCTTGAAGGAAAACGTGGTTTCCGTGGACATGTGTGTTCTCCAATTCTTGAAAGACGATCGAGCGATCGGATCATCAGCAATTGAGACTTACTGCCCATCGATCCAGCGACCAGACTCCGCCGCAGCGGGGGCGACCGAAGCGATAAATTCAAGAACGGCGACACTCCCCTCTCATCTGGTGCAGTGCCTGGTTTGTAAGGACCTTCCGCACAGCGGTTGGCAACGCCAATGGGGCTCATTGGGTGGAGTTAGAACTTGGCCGCGAATCGGCGGAGCCCGCGCGATCCATCCTGCCCGGAAGGCAATCCGCAGTCAACTCCTTCGGGCCGCCGAGATCATCCCAACTGGCCGCCCGGCGGCCGAAGTGCTTGACACGTCTGATCCGATTCTGGAAGACTACCTCCAGGATCCGAATCGCGCTGTTCCCGGCACTTCCGCCTCGCATTTGTCGGAGCTGGGCATGTTAACGATAGGATGTTCCGCGCCGGCCTTCAGTTGCCTCGCACTGCTCGAGCGCGAGCTCGTGCGACTCGATTGGAATCAATTGCGTGACGCGAAGATTCTCGTGCTGCAATTCATTTCTCATGAAGATTACGAGGCTGCACCTGAGGATTTTGCGGAGCTGAACCACGCCGCGGTGCGCTGGGATTGCCTCCAGATCCGAGTGGCTGCGGTGTGTCGCGAGCCTGCGTTTGAAATTCTTTCCGGGGCAGACCATTTTCTCTGGGACAGAGGCCCCGGTGAACTCGCCTTCCCGATGATCGTGGACACCGATGACGAAATCGCCTCCAGCTACGACATGGTGTCGGCAGACGGGCGGACGTTATGGGGCCACGTCGTCGTCGATCTCGACGGCAAAGTTCGACAGATCGTGAGGAGCTCCGTGTACGTCAACCCGAATTTTGACGAGCTGGAACGCTCGGTGGCGGCCATCGCCGACAACCCGTGCTGAAAACTCGGCGGCTGAGCCTGAAGAAACCCACTCTGATAACCGGGTTTCACTTTCGATTCACGGTAATCAAAGCGAATCCCGGTTAGAAGACGAACCGGGATTTACTGCGCCGTGAAGAACTTGGTCACGCGGGGCGGTTGGCCTGCGGGGCGGGTGAGGTGAATGAAGAGGCGGGCGCTGCCGCGGGGGCTGAAGCTCCAGACTTCCTGCGTGCCGCTGCGGGAGAGGATGCGGGTCTTGCCGGTCGGTTCGCCGAGGAGCTGCAGCACCGCGGCGCCGGACATGCCGACGGCGAGTTGGCCGTGCGCGTCGGGCGAGGGGCCGTCCGCGGCGCCCCCTTTGATCCACTGCTGATCGAGTTGCCGGTATCCCAACTGCTTTAGTCGATCACCGGCGTCTTCCAGCGACGGGTCGAGTTCGTGCGCGGCGATCAGCCGCTTGACGGCCATCGGCTCGTCCTTCAGCAATTGCAGATAATCTTCCGCAATCTGGATCAGCGCGATCGGGTCGTTCTTGCGGACTCGCGCTTCCTGGGCGCGAATCCAGCCGAGCAGCACTTCTTTCGCCGCGAGCGGCTTGTCTTCCGCTTTCAATTCCTCCGACAGGCGCACGGCTTCGGCGCGCGACGCCGAGCCGACCGACTTCAAGCGCGACTTCATCCCCTCGCCGCGATACTTCTCGATGAGGTCGGTCCGCTCAGGCACGCGTGCGGCCAGTTCCTCGGCAATCTCCGCGGCGTTACTGTTGTCGGCCTTCGCGCCGGCCAGAATGCGAGCCGATTCCACTTTGAGGTAGAGGAGCCGCGTGAGGATGTCGCGATCTTCCGGCGTCGCCTTCTGGAACGTTTCGTTCGGCTTGTCGTCGTAGCGGCGCGCGAGCTCGCGGGGGATCTCTTCGAGCGGTTTCACGCTGGCCGGGTAGGTCTTCTTCAGCCACGCGAGGAACAGATTCATGCTGCGGGTGCGCTGGGCCTCGCTCCAGTGAATGCGGGCCGCTTCGTGCGTCAGTTCGGCGACGAGCTCGGCGTCGCCGCCGGCTTTGCGCAAACGTTCGGCGAGCGAAACGCGGCCTTCGAAGTCGTCCGCGGCGAGGTTGATCCGTTCGTATTCGAGGCCTTTCGTCCGCGCCTTGCGGCCTTTGGCGCGCAGGTCGTCGTCCTGATAGAACTCGCCGCGTGAATCGGCCCAATCGGCGAGCTCGTACCACTCCTTTGCCTCGCGGGTCTTGAGCTTCGCTTCGCGCGATTCGAATTCCTCCGAGTCGCTGGGGAGAATCTTCACGCGGTCGACAGCGAAGAAGATTTTGCTGTTGTCCTTGTCGCGTTTGAAGCGGCCGGAGACTTCCACATTGCGCACGCTGCCAATCGTGCGGCTCTGCTCCTCCGTGACGCGAAACGTGGCGTCGCAGTGGATGAACCGGAACTGCACCCGGCTGACACTGCCGACGCGGCCCTCGACCTTGAACGGCGCTTCGAGCATTTCCGGCCATTCGCCCTGTCGGTCTTTGAGCTCGCGCACGGAGAAGACGTTGCCGGCGGCTTGTACGCTCGTGCAGACCAGAAGAAGTGTGAGCAATAGTGGATCGCGGATCGCGGATCGCGGATGGGAAGAGTTACCTTCCGCATTCCATATTCCCCATCCGATATCCACGATCCGATATCCGCTATTGCTCATCGCGTCATCTCCACTTCTCGCTGCTCTTCCAAGAGCGTGCGGGTTTCCTGTTCGGCGGCGGGGGTTTCGGGATCGTAGCCGGCGGCAACGTAGCTGTCGTAATCGCTCCACAGGAAGGCCGTCTCCGGCCGCAGTTGGGCGACGATGGGGCGGTTTTCGTTGTCGGGCATCAGCCACTTCTCGATCTGCGCAGCGAAGATCATACGGACCGGCGCTCGCGGATCGGCATCGTCGAGCCGCTTCCGCAGCGACGGAAAATCGCACAGGGCCTGTAAAGTCTTTTCATCGACCGTGAGCGGGACATCCAGCTCGTAGATCGTGACATCGTCATCTACGACGCGGCGGACGATGTCGGCGTCGAAGATCAGCCAGCGGGAACCGTTGGCAATTTGGAAGCGGCGTTGTTTCTCTTCCTCGTCGCCCGCGCCGGTGAGCATCGTCGACGCCAGGTCCGAGAGGTCGTCGGCCGACAAATCGTCCGCCGCGACGGCCTCGCGCTTTGCCTGGCGGACGGTCGATGCCGCGGCGTCTTTTTGGCCCAGCGTATCGAGGCACTGGACGGCGAGCGTCAATTCGCGGGCGGCGGTCGTGAACTCGCCGGCTCGCAGAGCCGCGAGTCCGGCTTCCATCGCGCCGGGGAATGCGGCCCGCGCCCGTTCCCGCAGCGCGCGGTGCCACAGGCTCCAGCTTGTCACGCCGACGAGGGCCAGAATCGCCACGAAGACCAGCCGGAACGTCCACCGCCGGGCCCGGCCTTCCCGTAGCTTGGGCGACAGAATGCGGTCGTCGGGCTCGGCTTTCTTGGTTTTCGTTTCTGCGGCGGGGACGTTTTCTTTCTCTTTTTCTTTCTTGCCGCGCGACTTTTTGGATTTTTTGTCCGATTTTTTCGCCGCGGGTTCCGCCGTTTCATCCGCGACGACGGACGGGGGAGACTTCACCAGCGGCGCTGTCGCGACGACGCGTTCCACGGCGGGATAGACGTCGGCCGGGAGAATCAGAATGGTGCGGTCGCACTGGATGCAGCCCAGCTTCTGCGGCGTGGGCGTGCGCCAGCCGGTGAAGGTTTCGCCGCACTCGCAGGGGATGCGGAACGGCTGCGCCGGCGGAGGCGCCGACGACCGCAACGACTGAGTCGCCTTGCTGAACCAGCCGGCCACGAATGCGGCTCCTGTTTTATGTGCGGCGACGCGCCGGCGACCTTACAACCGGCATGGAGGAATTATCCGTCAGAATGACCGGCTGGTCAATTGGCCAGGGTGGCACGCCCTGAGGCTTTGCGAAGGGCGTGGTTTCCGCTCGTTCGCCCACGCCCTTCGAGGACTCAGGGCGTGCCACCTGGCGTCAGAGCGAAAACAATCGTCATAGCTTGCCGTCGGCGGCGAAGTTTTCGCGTGGAGCAGGCTTCTGCGGAAAGTCGAGGTAAGTGCCGTCCGGTCATGGCCGATAGCAGAGTGAGGATACGTGCCCCGCGATCCCGTTTCTCCCGAAACCTTCCGACCGCATGCTCTCCACGTTATCACGCTCTGGAACCGCGACTCCCGGCGCGGCGCAAGCCGCGTTCGTGCTGGAGCCGCCGCGCCACAGTGCCGGCGCGCCGATCGTGCTGGCGACGGGAAAGTACATCATCGGGTCCGCAGCGGATTGCCAGATCCTGCTGGCGGCGGACGGCGTGTTGCCGCGGCACGCCCTGCTGATCGTCAGCCCGCATAAGACGCTGCTGAAGGCGTGGGACGAACGGACGTGGATCAATGACTGGCCGGTGAAAGAATCGGTCGTTCGGGTTGGCGATCGGCTCACGTTCGGGCCGTTGACGTTCCATTGGCGGGCCGCGAAAGCCGACGACATTCTGACGATCGTAAGCGATGTTCCGACTTCCGGGGTGGCACGCCCTGAGTCCGCGCAGGGCGTGGACTTCGAGCCGCGAACCACGCCCTTCGCCCAGCTTCAGGGCGTGCCACCCTTGGTGGAGACCTCCGACCGCACGGCGGCGCTGGAAGTCCGATTGAGGGAACTGGCGAACCGCGAACGAGCCCTGGTCGAGCACGATGCGCAGGCGATTCGCCGCGAGCGCGACGTCGAACGCCGCGAACGGTCGCTGCGTGACTGGGAAGGGCGGTTGGAGCAGCATGCGGACCGGCTGAACGGCGAGCAGTTGCGATTGGAAGAACACGAATACCGTCTGAAAGAGCGGGCGGAGGAACTGGCCCGCACGTCGGACCTGCTCGAACGCCAGGCCGCGCGGCTGGAAGGCGAGTGGAAGTCGCACGAAGAGCAGATTCAATCGGCCCGGCAGGTGTGGGAGATTCACCAGGCCGCGGCGCAGCGCGAGTGGGAATCGCGGCAACAGCAGTTGACCGCCCGCGAAACGCAATTCTCAACCCAGGGCGCGCAGCTCGCCGCGTGGAACGAACAACTCGCACAACAAGCGGCCGAACTCCAACAGCAGCGCGGCGAATGGGAGACTGCGCAACTCGGGTCGCGGCAAGATCGCGAAACGCAAGCCGAAGCGTTGCGGCGGGATCAGGAACGCCTGCAATCCGCCCGCGAGAATCTGGAGCGGGAATTGGCCCGGCTCGATGCGTCGCGGCAGGAATTGGATTCGCAGCGACACGACCTGGAACGGCAATCGGCCGAGTGGCGGCGGCAACACGACGAGTGGGAAGCATCCCGGCAATCGTGGCAGTCGAGCCACGAGACAGAGACCGAGTCGCTGCGAGCCACGCGGGAACAATGGCAGTCCGACCGAGATGCGCTGGATCGCGAATCCGCCCGCCTCCAGTCCCTGCAACAGCAATTGGACGCACAACGCGAACAATTCGAACGGCAGTCGACGGAGTGGCAGCGGCAACTCGACGAGTGGGACGCGTCGCGAGCCTCCTGGCAACAGGGGCGCGACGCCGAAGCGGACGCGCTGCGGGTCGATCAGGAACGATTGCAGTCCGAACGCGAGCAGTTGGATCGAGAATCGGCCCGGCTGGAGTCGCTCCGCCAGGACCTCGAATCGCGATGGCAGCACGTCGAACAGCAGTCCGCGGACTGGCAGCGGCAACGCGATGAATGGGAGACATCGCGGCAATCGTCGCAGTTGAGCCGTGAAACGGAATTGGAAACGGTCCGCGTTGATCGGGAACGGCTGCAGTCCGACCGCGAGGAACTGGATCGCGAATTGGCCCGGCTCGATGTCGAGCGGCGGGAACTCGATGCTCAGCGGCAGCAACTGGAACAACGTTCACAGCACGCGGCGGACGCGGAACAACAGGGGGCGCACCGCGAAGCGGAACTGGTTCGACAGACCGAAGAACTGGAATCTCAGTGTAAGGATTGGGAGCAGCAACGCGCCGTTTGGGAGCAGAATGCGGCCGGCCTCGAAAACGAACAACGCCGATCCGTCGAAGAATTGGCTCAGCGGGAGCTCGAACTTGAGCGGCAGAGTGCCGCTTTGTCGACGATGCGGGAGTCGCTGCATGCCGAACGCGAGACGCTGGCCATCGCGGAGGAACAACTCGCCGCGGAGCAAGTGCGGTTCGCGGAACAGAGCGAGCGGCTGCAATCCGAGCAACGGGCGCTGGATGACCAGCGGGAACAGTTTCAGGCCGAGCGCGCGGCGTTCCTGGCGGAACGGAATTCCTGGTCGGCCTCTGTAGAAGAACGCGAACGTCAATCGCAGTTGAGCGCGGACGAGACCGGCTACGAGCTGATCCGCCTCGAAGAGGAACGCACGCGGCTCGCTGCCGAACGCGAGGAGTTCGCCCGGCAACGACAGCAGCAGCTTGATGCCGAGGCGGAACTTCAGCAACACCGCGCGCAATGGCAGCGGGATCTGGAAGCGTTTCAGGCGGCGCAGACGCAGTGGCAAACCGCCGCCGTCGAACAGCAGCGCCAATGGGAGCGGCAACAAGAGACCGTCGCTGCGGAGGAAGCTCGCCTCGTTGCGCAGCGGCAAGACTTAGAACTGGCACAGCAGAGCCTCGCCGAGCGGCAGCAGCGTCTGGCCGACGAGGAGCGCGAGCTCGCGCGGTCTCAAACGCAATTGGCTCACGATCTGGAAGCGTTGACGACGCAGCAATCGTGCGGCGTCGAGGAATCTGTTGAACGACAGCCGCAGTTCGACCAGCAGGCCGAACTCGAAGCCGAACGAACACAATTGGCCGCGCTGACGGACTCCCTCGACGCCGCCCGAACCGCGCTGGACCAAGAACGCGAGCAGTTGGTTTCCGACCGCGAAGCCTTGTCGCGTGAACTCGCCGAACTCCAGGCGGCCCGACAGCAATTTTTGGAGCAACAGAGCGCCTGGGAGAGCGAAGTCGAGCAGTTCGTCGCGGGACGGGCGGAATTTGAGCAGGCCGCAGCGGAGCGAAAGGCGGCGCTCGAAGCAGACCGCCGGCGGCTCGATCAACTCGAACTCACGTTGATGGATCGCGACTCCGCCTTGTCGCAGCGCGAACAAGAGGTCCCGGTCCGCGAGGAAGCGGAATCGTCGGAGCAGGCGCGGCAGGGCGAGATCGCCAGCTTGCGGACGGAACTCGCCGAAAGCCTGGACTTCTGCCACACGCTCGAACGCCGGATCGAAGAGATTCTGGACGAGCGCGAGCAAGACGCGGGCCAGTGGCAGGCCGAACGCAACGAATGGAGTGTCCAACGCGAACAGTGGGAACAGCAACTGGCCGAGCTCTCGCAGCGGCCCGACGCGGCGAGCACGGGAACTCCCGCCTCCGCGATCACGGACGTCGAAGCCGCGCCGCACAGCGAATCGGAAGGCGATAAACCCGTTGCCAACCTGCGGGCGGAACTGGCCAAATTGTTCGATCTGCCGGCGGGAGCCGGCGAAGCCGCCGGCGTGACCGCAGAGGCGGAAACCGTTGCCGAAGTCGCCGAACTGCCGGCCGCGCCGGTCGCCGACTGGCGGGCCGCGTGCCTCCAGAATCTGGAATCCGCGAGCGAACCGGCCCTGGAGGAACCGCCGGCCGCTGCCGAACCCGAGCCGGAACCGCCGTCAACGTCCGAAACGCATGATGTCGAAGACTCTATTGCGGACTACATGCAACGGCTGTTCGCGCGGAATCGCCGCGGTGATGAAGGGGATTCGGCCTTCGTGGAGACCGCTCCGGCGCCAAAGGGCGAGTCGCAGCCGGCAACGTCCGAGACCAGCACGGCGGAAGCCGCTCCGGCCGAACGACGGCGCAAGCCGCGGCCCAAAGTCGCGCAGGATAAGGATGCGCTGCGCGAACACACGGAAACGTTCCGCCGCGTCGCCAATGTCTCGGCCCGGGTCGCGGTGGCGAAGCACAATAAGAAGACGCTGCGCGGCGCCGTGATCGTCAAAGGCATCGTGACGCTGATTTCCGCCGTGGCGTGCCTGGTATTCTTCTTCGCCTGGGCGGTGCAGCAGCAGCCGTACCTGCCGCAGGCGGTGGGCTGCCTGATCATGGCCGCCGTCGGCGGCGCCGACCTGTTGCGGAACGCGTGGACGTTGAAGCGCGCCGCCGAGCGCGTCGAAACGGACGCTCAGAATTGATCAGCCCGATTCGCCGATCTCGTCGAACATCGTGTACTCGTAGAACAGCCGGCCGATTTCCTCGCTCAAGCGGGCAAGGTAACGGGCCTTGAAGTTCTGATAGGTCTCATCGGAAGCGGCGATCGGCTGGTGGGTGGGGAACTTCGAGATCTTCTCATTCGTGTAGATTTTCTCGGCGTCGTCCTCGCCGTCCATCTTCCAGACGCTGATCACGGATTCCGACCGGCCGCGGAACAGGTTCGCGCTGTCGTCCTCGTAGAGCGAGAACTGGCTGAGATCGATGTAGACGACGTGCGTCGCCTTGAAGAACGCGCCGATCTCCGATGGCTCGTCCCATTCCTTGTTCTGGTCGAGCCAGTCCCGCACGCGGTCCGGCGCGACGACTTTGATCTCGTGCTGGATCAAGCGGAACGCGACGAACTTGGCAATCTCGTGGTCGATGTTCTCGAAGCTGTAGCGGATGTCGGTCGGCGCAAAGCAGATGACCACCACCGAGACGTCTTTGTCGGTGAGGGCTTCCTTCGTCTGCACGTCGAAATCGGGTTCGATCGTCGGCGGCCCGCCGATGAGATATCCCAGAAACAGGAGATAGCTGCAGCCGGTCGAGGACGACAAGAGCGCGGCAAGCGCGGCCCACAACCCCAGGCGGGTCAGCCAGCGGCGCGGACGAACGGTGGAAGTCATGGCGAAACCTTCTGTGTCGGGTGGCTAGATGTCCCAACCCGGCCGGTAATCGACGAATTTGTGAACCAGTTGATCGCAGACGCGTCGGACGAAATCGCGGCGGAAGATCTCTTCCGAGCGATTGACTTCCGAGATCGGCTGATGCTGCGGATAAACCGAGGTGAACTCCTTGTTGAAGACGGAGCTGGCCATGCGGGCGCCATCCGTCTCCGTGACTTGATAGACGCGGACCATCCCCTGCGAGCGCCCGCGGAGCAACGTCTCGCTGTTGTCTTCCTTGAACGTGAAGCGGTCGATGTCGATCCAGGCGATGTAGTCGACGTCCTCGAAGTCGCGGGCCAGGTCGGACGGATCGCGCGGCGGACCGCCGTGGTCGTCCATCCAGTTGGTGACGGCGTCGGGGTTGACGACGTCGACGCCGTCCCGCCGGAGTTGCCGGATGATGCCGTCGACCAGGTCGAATTTCAGCGTGGAGACATCCGCATCGATGGAGTCGCGCGTCGAGCAGATGACGAGCAGCTTGTGCTTGCCCTTCGTCAGATCGACCTTCGTGAACATTTTGAATTCGGACTTCGACATCGGGTCGCCGGTGAGCATCCGCTGCCCCATAACGAACAGCGAACAGCCCGACGCGATGCAGCACACGGCGAAAAGACAAAGAGACCGGGGAATCATCGCGGGCTCCTTGGGATAGCGGAGAGCGGAGAGCGGATCGCGGATGGGGGGGAGGAGATCGCGGATATTGGATCGCGGATGGCGGATGGGAAGACGGGATTTCCCCATCCGCGATTCGCTATCCGATATCCGCCATCCTCCCGATCCACACTCCCATCGTGACGACGGCAAGCGCGACCAGCAGGGCCAAAGATGCATTCAACGGAGAAGAGACTCCGACGGTGCGGCCAACCAGGGCGCTGAGCCACAGCCAGGGAATGAGGACCGCGCAGGTCAAACCGAGCAGCAATCCCCCCGGGTTGGCTCGCGCCGCGGCGCGCCACTCCCCGCGCACGAAGTGCGCGAAGGCTGTGGTCATCCCGCAGCCGGGGCAGGGGCGCTTCCAGAGGAGTTGAAACGTGCATTCGGGAAGACCGAGTTTCTGATGCGTGCCGAATCCCCGCGGATCGGGCTCCAGCCAACGGGCCAGGCCGAAACCGGCGACGAGCGCAAAGCTCGCGGCCAGCAGCCAGACACGACTGCGGAAGCTCAACGGGGAGCCGAACCAAAGCGAATGATCGGACATGAAAATTGGGAGCGTCGGGTCTTAATCTTTAGGAAATTTTTCCGCAAGAGGGGGTGATTCCCAGAGTCTTGCTTGGCAACAGTTTACCGCAATTCCGGCGCGAAGTTCGGCGAAAGCTGCCGGACAAGCCGCTTCCAAAGCCGCGGTTGGCAACCGCGGTCTCCGGAACGACGCCAATGAAGAAAGCGGTAATCTGCCCGTGCATTCCCGCGCAGCACCAACGACTTCGTACGCCATCATTGACATTCTTCGCGTCAGGGGCGCTACTGGACGATCCGACTGGGGAAAACCGTCAGACGAACTGCAAGGTGACATTGTTCTTATGGGACGCATCTCGACCGCATTTCGGGCCTTCTTTCGGGCGCTGTCTCACGCCGACGCCGCGGCCCGGATCGAAGAAGTTCTCTCTGGCAAGGCGTTGCCCGCCGCGAAGCCGGAAGCGGCACCGGCCCCCGCGCCGAAACCTGTGGTGACGCCGAAGCCGCCGGCGCAGAGCGACGCCGTCACGCTGCTCGCCGCGCTGCAGCGCGAAGCGCGGCTGATCGACTTTCTGCAGGAGGATTTGTCCGGCTACAGCGACGACCAGATCGGCGCGGCAGTCCGTGAGGTGCAGCGGAGCAGCCACCAGGTGCTCGAGCGGTTCTTCGCGCTGCAACCCGTGCTGCGCGGCGAGGAAGGTTCGCCGGTCGACGTCCCCGCGAACTTTGATCCCGGGAAATACCGTCTGACCGGAAAAGTGTCCGCGGCCGCCCCGCAGCGCGGCACGCTGCAGCATCACGGCTGGGAAGCGACCAAGTGCGAGCTGCCGAGCTACACCGGCTCGGCGGCCTCGGCGAAAATCATCTGCCCGGCGGAAGTGGAAATCGGGTAGGTTCCGCTATGCGGACCATGAATCACGGATGTCAGCGACAACGGTCCGCACAGCGGACCCTACACCCAATGCCTTACGCTCGGAAAAGTATTTCATGACCGCACGCTTTGTCATCGGCATCGACCTCGGCACCACGAACAGCGTTCTGGCGTACGCGCCGCTCGCCGGCGATCAGCCTGACGTGCAACTGTTGCCCATTCCGCAACTGATTGCGCCCGGCGTCGTCGAGGCGAAGACGATGCTGCCGTCGTTTCTATATCTCGGCACGAAAACCGATGCCTCCAGCGGCGCGTTTGATCTGCCGTGGAGCAAAGGCCGCGATTTCGCCGTCGGCGAACTGGCGCGGCGGCAATCCGCCGAGATGCCCGACCGCACGGTCAGCGCGGCGAAGTCGTGGCTGGGCCACAGCCGCGTCGACCGGCATCAGGCGATTCTCCCCTGGGGCGCGGGCGACGACGTGCCGAAGGTCTCTCCCGTCACGGCGGCGCGGCGGTATCTCGAACATCTCGTCGCCGCGTGGAAGGACGCCTTTCCCGCTGCGCCGATCGAGAAGCAACAGGTCGTGCTGACGGTGCCGGCGTCGTTCGACGCCAGCGCTCGCGAATTGACGCGGGAAGCCGCGGGTCTCGCCGGGCTGCCGGACGACACCGTCTTCCTCGAAGAGCCGCAGGCCGCCGTCTACGCGTGGCTGACGACGCGTGGCGACGCGTGGCGGAAGTCGCTCAAGGTCGGTGAGACGCTGCTCGTCTGCGACGTCGGCGGCGGCACCACCGACCTCACGCTGATCGGCGTCACGGAAGAGCAGGGGGAATTGATGCTCCGCCGCATCGCGGTCGGCAACCATCTGCTCGTCGGCGGCGACAACATGGACCTGGCACTGGCCCATTACGTCGCCGGGCTGTTCGCGAAGAAGGGCGTGAAGCTCGATCCCTGGCAGTCGATTTCGTTGTGGCATTCGTGCCGGGCCGGCAAGGAGGCCTTGCTCGCCGAGGACGGTCCGAAGAAGCATCCGATCTCCGTGCTCGGTCGCGGCAGCAAATTGATCGGCGGCACGGTGACGGTCGAAGTTGAGCGCAACGCCGTCACGGAATTGCTCTCGAACGGCTTCTTCACGACGTGCGCAGTCGGCGACCGGCCGCAGAAACAGCGGATGTCGGGTTTCCAGGAACTGGGGCTGCCGTATGAAGCCGACACGGCGATCACGCGGCATCTCGCCGGATTTCTGCAAAGTCACGGCACCGACGAGGACGGCCCGATCCGTCCCACACACGTCCTGTTCAACGGCGGCGTGTTCAAGGCCCCGGTCTTTCGGCAAGGCTTGCTCGATGCGCTCGGCGGCTGGTTCCCGAAGCAAGCTGCCCCGAAAATCCTCGATGGCCAGCACGATCTCGATCACTCCGTGGCCCGCGGCGCGGCGTACTACGGCTGGGCCAAGCAGCACGGCGGCGTGCGGATTCGCGGCGGCGCGGCCCGGTCGTACTACATCGGCATCGAAACGGCCGGACTTGCCATCCCCGGCGCGCCGCGGCCGCTACGGGCGCTGTGCGTCGTGCCGTTCGGCATGGAGGAAGGAACCGAAGTCGACGTGCCGTCCGACCCGATCGGCCTGATCGTCGGCCAGCCGGCGCAGTTCCGGTTCTTCGGCTCGTCGGTCCGCAAGGAAGACCAGGCCGGCGTGCGGCTCTCGGCGTGGACTGAGGACGAACTTCAGGAAACCGACCCGCTGGAGGCGACGCTGCCGAAGGACGACGCCCTCGACGACCATTACGTCCCGGTGCACTTCCAATCGAAACTGACGGAACTCGGCCAGTTGGAACTGTGGTGCGTGAGCCAACGCGGCTCAGGGCGGTGGAAGCTCGAATTCAGCGTGCGGGAAGCGGAGTAGTATGGACTCCCCAAAGCCGCGGTTGGCAACCGCGGCTTTCAGAATCCGAGGATTTGGATTTCCGCCAGTCCCGTGTGAGCGTTCGGGTTCCACAGGTCTTTCGCCTTCAATTTCACGTACCGCCCGGTGACGCAGGGGACGTCGATCCGCGTGCTGTAGTCGGGCGGGTCGGCGGCGCCGGGGGCCATGGGGACGACGCCCGTCGCGACCGGGTAGAGGGCCGTCGGCGTCGGGCTGACGTAAACGTCGGCGTGTTTCCAGCCGCGGAAGCCGGCTCCCTGCTGGTTGAGATTCCAAAGGACGACGCCGGTGACGGTTTTTTCGGAGCCGAGGTCGAGGACGATGTGGCTGTCCGGGCCGAGCGGGTGATACCACATCGTTTTGACGTCGACCGAATTCCACACGCCGTCGAGCGCGGCCTTGCCCAGGCCGTCGGCGTATCCACCGGTTGCGTCGAGCACTTGAATGCCGGCAATCGGTTCGGGAACGAGCAGTCCCAGCGCGACCGACAGCGTCTTTGCGCCGCGAACCGTCTCGGCGTCGGCGGACGACCGCAGAGCTTCGAGACGGGCGGAAAGCTGGCTCAGTTGCTGCGATTGCTCGGCGGTGATTTCCGAGGGGAAGCCGTGCAAGCCGACGAGGTCCGTCTGATCGTGCCGGCGCACGGCTTGCGCGAGGCAGAGGAGCGTTGCCGCGAGGTCGGGCCGATCGTGCGACAGGCTCGGCAAGAGCGCGAGCAGCGTCTCCGCCGGCGGATCAGGGACGCGGGACAGGGCGGTGAGCGCGGCGGCGCGCTGCTCGGCGTCCTGCGAGCCGGACCAGAGTTTGAGCAGCAACGGTCCTGCGCCGTCTTCGGAGATTTTACCGAGCGCCTCCACGGCATCGGGCCACGACTCTTTCTGGGCGGAGCGTTCGAGCACGCCGACGAGCGCCGGCAGCGTCGCTTGCGGTTTCCGCAGTTGCCGCAGCGTTTCCAAAAGATTCACCGTCCGCTGCCGGTCGCCCGGCTCCTGAATCGCCTGCAACAGCAGCGGTAGCGCGGCGGCCGGTTCGTCGAGCAGCGCGGATTGCGCGGCCCGGACATCGGAACGGCTTTGCGAACTCAGGAGCTTCATGTAGGTGCCGAGCTTTCGCTGTGCGCCGCGGATCGTTTCGATCTCTTTGCGAAACTTGGCGATCTCGTCGCGCTGCTCGTCGGTCGGCTTGCGGGCCGACGCCGTTTCCAGCGCGGCGGCGGCGTCATCGAGTTTGCCGGTAGCGAGAAAGTTCGGCACCCGCTTCAGGCTGGCGTCGCGTTCGGCTTCGTTTTCCTGGTCGATGAGGGCCGCGAGCTGCGCGTCGAGGTCCGACAGTTGTTTTTGCTCTTCTTCGGAAAGACCTTCAATTTTTCGGAGTTCGTCGAGCAACTCGCGGGATTCGTTGGTCTGGCCGGCGTCGAGCGCCGTTTTCGCCTGGCCGAGCAGTTCGCCGCCGCGCGGATTGTGAGCCGGTTCGGACGCCGCGGGTTCTTCCGACGGCGTCTTAGCGGGCGTCGTTTGCGCGGCGGGTGTGGGAGCCGGAGTCTGCGGCGGCGGATTGTTCGAGCAGCCAGCAGCGGCGGCGAGGAGCAGGGGGAGGGTAATGCAATGGTTGCGAAGGGGCATGTACGAATTCCGAAGTAGGGTCCGCTGTGCGGACCAATGTCTTCAATGTCGCCGTTTCATCGGTCCGCACAGCGGACCCTACAATGGTCAATCTTTCTTCGCGCCGCCGAGCGTCACGGTGATTTTGTACGTCGTCTGCAAGTGGGCGTGGGCGGTGCTGGCGGGGCCGGAGGTGGGGTAGTCTTTGCAGACTTTCTGGAAGGCAAGGATCGCCTTTTCCTTTTGGCCCTGTTCCTCGAATGTGCGGGCCGATTCCAATTGGGCCGTCGGCGCGGCGTTCTTGTCGGAACGGATGATGCCGCCGTAGACGAGCAGCGCCTCACTGTAGTCTTTCAGCGCCCGGTGGCAGCTCGCCATGCGGAAATGCGTATCCGGGTAATGCTTGGTGCATTGCCGGTAGAACTGGATTGCTTCCTTGTATTGTCCGGCGTGGTGGTAGGCGTCGGCGAGGGCGAACAGCCAGTCGTCGAGATGCTCGACGTCCTTCTGCACCAGTTCGGTGTAGATCTTGATCGCTTCGCCGTAGTTCTGGGCGTAGTGCCGCCACGTCGCCCCTTCCTCGCCGATCCAGCGGAAGGGTTGCTTTTCATCTTCCAGGCTCAGTTGGCGGAAGGCCCGGGTGGATTGCTCCCAGTTCTTCTGCTGCCGGAAGCTGTGGGCGATCTGGTATTTTCCGTCGAGCTTGTTTTCGAAGCGGCCGTACGTCGCGCGGGCGGCTTCGTAATCGTTGATCGACTTCTGCCAGTCGCCGAAGCGGAGCAGCGTCTCGTCGCTCGCGCCGAACTGCTTTTGAATCTGGTCGTAGGTCTGCGCGACTTGCTGCTTCTGGTTGAGGACGGCCTGCAAATCGGCGACGGCATACCAGCAGCGGCGGGCGGCGTCTTTTTTCGCAGGGTCGGCGAGATCCTGCGGCGCCTGTTCTTTCATCCAGGCGATGGCCCGCTCGCCGAGCTTTTCCGCTTGAGGCGTGGTTTTCGTATCTTGCGACAGAGTCCGCAGCGGGCCGATCACGAGTTGGAGCGTCTGCACGGGCAGGTCCGCGCCGGCGTAGGTCGTGCCCAGCGCTTTCACGCCGTCGTCGAACACGCCGCGGCCGAACTGCGCCGCCGCGAGTTCCCGCGAGGCGTTGACGCAGAGGTTATTGACGTTCGGCTCGTCGCGCTTGGTGTCGAACGTCAGCCGCTTCCACATGGCGAGCTGCGTGTCGACGTCCGTTTCGGTGCGGGCCAAGTCGGCGACGTCGCGGGCGGCGTATGCCGCGGCGTGCCGGTCTCCGTATTTTTGCAGAACCTCTTTGTACGCGGCCTTCGCCTTTTTGATTTCCCCCATGCCGCGGTACGTCTGGGCGATGTAATACGCGGAGGACACGGCGTCGGGCGATTCGGGCCAATAATCGATGACGGTCTGAAAGCCCTCTTTGATCGCCGTGTTGAGCTTTTTCAGATTCACCTGGCAGATCGCCCATTTCATCTGGCAGTAGGAGGCGACTTCGCTCTTCTCGTAGAGGGTGACGAATTTTTCGTATTCGTCCGCCGCGGCCTTCCAGTCTCCCTTGCCGTAGAGATCCTCGGCGATTTTCAGTTGATACCGCTCGGCTTCTCGGACGCGCGGATAGCGGCTGAGCTCAAGCTGATCGAGCCGCTCGGCGCGCGCCGCGCTCGGCGCTGTCATCAACAGCGCGATGACAACCACCTGAGCGACGTTTCGTCGAAGCGTTCCCGCCGTCGCCGACGGCGGGCTTTGGCCGATCACTTCTTCTGCTTCCGGCCGGCGAGCCATTTGCTGTACTCCGCGTGGGCGTAAAAGATGACGTTGGTTCCGAGCTGATAGCACGATTCGTAAATCTCCTTCGACACGCCGGAATGGTCATCGGTCCAGGCGTCGCCGATGTCGCCGGGGTGATAGTAGCAGACCCACCGTCCGTCGACTTTCCAGCCGAGGGCGTTCGTCCCGCCATGCGGGGCGACGTACGGCAGGAAAGGAATCGGATACGGAATGCGGTGGATCACATCGTCGAGCGGGACGGCAACCGGGTCGATCGTCGGCAGTACACGGCGCATCATGGCGACGAACTGGTTGTGAAAATGCCCGCTGCCGCCGTTGTCGCCGAACAGCATGCCTCGCTTGTCGAGCAGATATTCTCGCAGAATCTTGACTTCCTCGTTGGAAACATCGATGTTGCGTTCTCCCGTGAGATAAACCAGCGGCGGGCTTTTCTCGGGGGGGAAGCCTGCCAGTTGCGAGATGCGGCGCGATTCGGTCCGTTCGGCGACCTTCTGGCTGGTGCGGGTGCCGTATTCGACGAGCATGTTGACGTCGGCCCCGATGCCGAAGTCCTGGTCCCAGTCGCCGCCGTTGTATTCGAGGCGGATGAAGCGGACCTTGCCGGTGGACGTGCCGCCGGCGAAGCCGGCGCCGGTTCCCTGTCCGTAGCCGACGGTATAGGCATGCTGGGTCGCCTCGTTCAACTGCAGCTTGATCTCGTCGATGTCCTTGACGTTGAACAGAATCGCGCTGAACGGGTTAACGACGAATTTTTTGCGGATGACTTTCTGGATTTGCACCTGCTGGGCCAGCATTTTCTGCTCGCCGCCGCCGGCGGGCATCTCGTAGACTTCGCCGCAGCCGCCGACCTGCGTGAGGAGCAGCGTCGCGATCCAGAAGGCGAACGAATAGCCGAGCAACGCCGTCAGCGATTGGTTCAATCCCGGGCTTTTGCGGCCGTAATACCACGCGGCGACGTCGAGCGGGTTCCAGATTTTTTTTGCCGGCTTTGCTGCGCCGTCCGCCTTGCGTTCCTGCTGATGTCGGTACGAGACCCGATCGACGAGCCACACGACCCAGCCCAGGCCGGTGAAAAACACCAGCCAGAACCCGGTGTTCGCGGCGAACACACGCAGTTCGGAAATGCCCGCTGCCTCGGCGGCGAAGACGGCGAACTGCCACCAGAAGACGAGGCACACGCTGACGACCGCAGCGAGTTGCACACGGTCGGCACGCCGCTCGGGCCGCGTGGCCCACCACATCCAGCCGGCCGTCAGCGGGATCGACAGGCCGAAAATGATGGCGTGCAGAATCGCAGATGCGGATTCCGGCAGGAGGGGGCCGTAGCGCCAATGCGCAAAGCCAACCAGCCACAAGCCGGCATACGCCAGCGTGGTGGTCACGGCCAGAGAGGGCAGATTGCGCGATTCCGAGGACATCATCCCAACTTTAACGCTGTGTCACTTCACGCCGTCGAGCAGGTTGTCCAAGTCCTTCTCGCGCGGGTTGACTTCCGCCGGCGCGGCTTTGGTTTCGTTCAAGCCCATTGCTTTCTGGGCCTTTTCCAGATCGACGCCGTCCGGTGCGCCGGAATTGTTCCCCGTCGCGGCGTTGCCGGCAGTCGCCGGAGTCTGCGCCGTCGCCGCGGCGGGAGCCGGCGCTGCGGGCTTCTGCTCGGCGGTGGCCGCCGGCTGCGGTTTGCCTTCCATCAGGTACGGGCCGACGGTAAGAACCGCCAGCAAGAGCAGGCAACCGATGGTTGACTTGACCATCGCCTGAAACAGGCTCGTTTTGCCGAGTTCGCCCAGCAGTTCCTTCGAACTCTTGCCCTGGTGCTTCCGCAGAAACTCCTTGAGTTCCTGCACGGACGCCGCGCCGGACGATTTCATGCGCCGCACGTCGCCGGCGGCGCTCTTGAGCGGCGTGACGGCTTGTTCGGCTCGCCGCTGCGTCGATTCCATCATGATCGTTCCGCCTCTTCGAGATTCGAGGTCACTTCTCTTTGTTCTCTTCCACGATGTGCACCAGTTCGCCGCCGGCCTGGCTGATGGCTTCGATCACCGGCTCGAACCGCTGGGCCAGCGCTTCTTGATGGACTTTGAGCAGCACCGTCCGTTCGCCGGCGGGCTGGTTGCCCAACTGCTGTTCGATCCGGCCGGAAAGCTCGCGAATGCCGAGCTCCTGTCCGTTCAGATACAGCTTATTCTTCTGATCGATGAGGACCGAGACCATCGAGTGGCCGGAGGCCTGCAGGTTCTTCGCCTTCGCCGGCGTCCACGAGAGGTGGCTGTCGTCCTGCGACTTCGCCAGGATCACGAAGAAGATCAGCAGGTTGAACGCGATGTCCCCCATCGCCGTCGCGGGGATGTCGGCCTTCAGATTTTTGCGGGCGATCTTCATGGCGAAGCCCCCGCGTGGGGCACGTTCTCTACGTGCCAGAGAATTGGCGACAGGGTAGCACGCCCTGAGTCTTCCAAGGGCGTGGATGTCTCCACCCCGGACGACCACGCCCATCGCAAAGCCTCTGGGCGTGCCACCCTCTCTATCACGTTGAAAACGTGCCCCGCGTCACGGCACAGCGACTTCACGTTCTTCCTCCAGTTGCAGCGTGATGGTGCCTCCCAGGTCTTCGATGCGGCTGGTGAATTCGATCCAGCGCAGATAGGGCACGTCCTTGTCGCTTTTGACGATGACGATCCGGTCTTCAGGCTTCGCTTTGTCGCGCAGCTTGCCGGCGACGAGGGCATCGAACTGGTCGAGACCAACGATTTCGCCGTTGACGATCACCGCGGACCGGGTCAGTTTCACTTCCAGGTTCTCGAGTTGCTCCTGCACCTGGGCGTTCTGCTCGCTGCGGGGCAAGACCTGCTTGCGGCCGCTTTCCGGCTCCGACGAGGCGCAAACCAGGAAGAAGACGATCAAGTTGAACGCGATGTCCCCCGTCGCCACGCCGGGCGGCTCCGTCAGCAGTTTGGTTCGATGTCGTTTGGCCATGATGAGGGCGTTACACCGCCGCGGTTTCGGCCCGTTCGAGGGCCATCTGCAGCGTGATGCTTTCCACGAGTTCCGTCGCCGATTCCTCGACTTCCAGCACGAATTCGTTGACGACGCCAGCGAAGTAGTTGTAGGCGACGTACGCCGGCAGGCCGACGATCAGCCCGAGCGCCGTGGTCAGCAGCGCGACGCTGATGCCCGCCGACGCCGATTTGACGATGTTTTCCGTGCCGAGCTTGAGCACGATGTCGTTGAACGATTCGACCATGCCGGCGACAGTGCCCAGGAAGCCGACCGTGGGGGCCGCGCTGGCGACGGTCGCCAGGATCGGCGTGTGTTTTTCGAGGGCCGCAATGACGTGCACGCCGTAGTCGTCCATCGCCTTCACGACCTGTTCTTCAATTTTGCCGGGATCGTAGCCGAGACGTCGCAGCACCAGGAATTTCCGCAAGCCGACGGAGAGGATCGCCGCCACCGGACCCTGCGAGTTCTCGCAGAGTTCGAGCGCCTCTTCGATCTGGTCGGCCTGCAGAAGCCGCTGCACTTCGCTGCGCAACTGCGACGAATCGGTCCGCAGCATCTTCAGGCTGCGGAAGCGTTCGATCATCACGCCGGCGGCGACGATGCCCATGAGGAGAATCGGCCACATAAAGATGCCGCCGTCGATCATCTGCTTCATCGCGCCGCTGTAGAACATGTCGCGCAGCCACTGCGTGGACGAGGTCTCCGCGGCAGCCGGGGCGCTCGTTTCAGGGCCCTCCGCAGCGGCGGGAGCGGGCGTCGTCTGAGCGGCCGCCACGGGCGGCGCGGCGTTTTCCGGCGGAGCGTCGGACGTCGGGGCGTCCGCTTCCTGAAACAGCAGGGCGACAGTCAGTATCAACGTCGTCATGGATCGTGACTTTGGGAACTTGGTTTTGTGACTTGAGTTTTGTCCGGCACGTTGGAAACGTGCCCAACGTTACGGGTTCTCCACCGAGTTGGCCTCGGATTCGAACTGCTGCAGCATCTCCGGCAGCGCCAGGCGGCCGCGGGCGAACTTGGCGGCTTCGCTGGCGGGGTAATCCCAGCGGCAGCGGTTGTAGCGGCGGAAAGCCTCGGAGACGCTGCCGGCCTTGCGGTAGCTTTCGCCCGACCAGAAGACCGAATCCGCCGTGAGCGTGTCGTCCGGAAACTCCTTGGTGAACCGGTCGAATGCCTTGCCGGCTTCCGCAAAGGATTCCGCCTTGTAGAAGCATTGCCCGATGCGGAAGGCGATCCGCGAGGCGTGCTGGTGGCCGTCAAACTTTTCGATGAACTTCTCGCCGACCTGCGCCGCGATGCGAAACTCCTCCGCTTTGTAGAAGTGGTCGCAGATGCGGATCATCACGCTGGCGATGAGGGGACTCTTGGGATACGTCGCCGCCAGTGTGACGTAGGCTTCCAGCGCATCGTCGAACTCGCCCCGTTCCTCATAGGCTTGCGCCATTTTGTATTGAGCGTCGGGCGCGAGTTGGTGTTCGGGATACTGGTCGATGATCATGCGGTACGCCGAGATCGCCTCGTCCCAATCGCCGAGTTCCTGCGAGAACTGGCCCAGCAGGTAGGCAATCCGCGGGACGTACTTCGGATCGGGATAGTCCTCCATCACTTCGCGGAGCACGCGGCGGCCGGCTTCCAGGTCGCCCGTCTGTTCGCTCTGGCGGCCCAACTGCTTGTGGCTCTTGAAGAGCTCGAAGTAGCTCTCCGCGATGGTGAACTTCGTTTCGACGGCGAGTTTCTCGTTGTTAAACGTCTTGCTGAACGCGGCGACGAGGCCGTCGGTCCCGATGACGACCGGGGCCTCCACGACGGAATCGAGCGTTCCCTGTTCCGTGCTCGCCGCGGGGTCGCGGTAAGTCATGGTGACGGTGTCGCCGAAGTAGACCTCGACGGCGGGTTCTTCCTCGTCGTAGTTGCCGGGCTCCGGTTCGGACGACGACTTCAGCGCGACCGAGCCGGTGAATATGCCGGAATGGGCCAGCGTCTCGTAGAGCTTGATCGTCTCCTGGTCGCCCATCGCGGTGGCGATCTCGACCGAGACGGCGTCGCGCTCGTCGGTGCGGTCCTGGTCCGGATCGGCGACGATGAGGAACAGCTTTTCGCCGACGTGGAGATCGGCGACGTCCTTGTCGTAGTCGCGGTCGGTGGAACGAAGTTTGCCGTTCGAGATGAGCCGGGCCTGCGTCTTCAGCTTTTTCGGGCTGTTCTTCAGCGTCTGCTCGTCGGCATACGAAGCGTTGATCGTGTCCTGCCCGGTGAGATTGAGGACCCGCGTCACGAGGCTGACGTCGTTCACGCCCCCTTTGCCGCTTTCGGAGACGGTGCCGCCGACGAGATTGCGGGGCATTTCCGATGTGACGGGGACTTCCTGCGGGCTGTTCTTCCCGCCGAGCTGCATGATCACCTGGCCGATGAAGCGGCCTTCTTCCAACGCGAGCGAATCGGCCACGCCGAACGGCAACCCCTGCGCCGACGAATCGAACGCGCCGGAGACGACGCAGCGGACATCGACCGTGGAGCCGGCCGGCGTCGTCAGATTCACCAAGACTTCACTGCGGCTGTCGCGGGCCGCGTCCGGGTCGATGACTTCCACGGTCAGCGGCGCTTCGAAGGCGACGTGGCTGGTCTTCTGATCGCGGGGCGGTGTGTGATAGATGAATTGCGGCGGCACTCCCTGTTCGCGATTGCCGGGAACCACGCGGGTTTCGAGAATCCGCACGCGGCCGGCCGACGGCGTGTTGCCGTAGACCGTCGCCTCGCGCGGCACCGCGTGGCCGGGGAACGTGTTCTGCGAATCGATGTAACGGATGTAAACCCGGTCGCCTGGCGCGATGGCGACTTTGCCCTCTTCTTCCGCGGCGGACGTGTCGATCTCCTTGCGGAACTTGCCGGAATACGCTTCCGTTTCCAGCGCGACGTATTCCACCGGCTGGCCGTCGTTGATGATGATGTCGAACTTCGCGGCGTCCTGCTCGGCGGACTGGTCGAGATCGTAATCGGTGATCTCGACGATGAACCGGTCGCCGGGCGCGACCCGCATCACCTGCTTGGGAATCTCCCGTACGTTGCCGCCCGGCTCGCGGACGAACTCGTACTGGATTGCCTGGACGCTGGCGTTGAAGTAAGTCGCCGTCAGCTTCTCGGTGAGCAGCCGGCTCCCTTCGCGGTCCTGGTGTGTCGCTTCGTCGGTGTAGGCGCCGGTGATGACGTCGCCGCCGGCGATTTCCAGCGTCTGATTCGTGGAAAGGCTGAGAACGTCGTCTTTGGTGGGAATGAAGATCTCATCGGCGTCTTCGCCGGCGATTTCAAACGTGCTGATGCCGATCGCTTCGCCGATGTATTCGTTGACGATGAACTTCACGTGCCGCAGTTCGCGGGGCTCGAAGGCGAACGTCCATTCGCCGCGGGCGAAGTCGCCGCGCGCCGGTTCCGGCACGCGGGCCGGTTTGACGCCCGCCTGGTCGAGATCGAAATCCGACCCGCGGAACGGGTACATCGTCACGGTGGCCGCGTTGGCATCGGCTCGGGCAATGACGGCGGCGACGCCTTGCGTGCCGTTGATCGTCGCGGAAAAGACGGTGATGTCGTGCGTGCCTCGCTCCAGCCACAAGTCGACGCTGCGCGGCGTCGGGCCAATGGGCAACTCCAGCCGGCCGTCGATCCACAGACCGGTGCAGTTCCCGTTCACGAAGATCCGCGTCGCGCCGGCTTTGTCCTGCACGAATTTGCCGTCCCACAGCACGGCATACGGGGCCGCGGCGTTTTCGGCGTCGGCGGGCAACTGCCACGCGAGCGTGTCGACTTCCTTCGTTTCGAGCGGCTTGGCGTTCTTGCTCAGGTCGAGAATCTGGCTCCAGACGCTCAAGCCCGTGTAGTTGCCGGGATAAACGCGCTGCTGCATACGGCCGAATTTCTCCAGCGCCGGCGGGGCCGGCGGCAGCGGCGGCTGGCTGGCGAGACGGAACCAGAACTGGCCGTCGTAGCTGCCGAGCAGGTCGCCGCGGACGGGGATGTTCCGATCCTTCAACGGCGACGCGATCCGCACGCGGGAGACCGGCTTCAAATCCTTCATGTCGACCGACAGCCACTTCGGCACGGCGCCGTCGGGCTCGCTCATCCAGTAGCTATCCGGATCCTGGTCGATGGCCATCACCGGCGGGTGCTCGAGCGCCATGTCTTTCGCCAATGCGCCAGCCGGCAATTCCGATGTCGCCGACGTTCCTTCGAAGACACCGGTGTGCGAGCCGGTTTCCTTCAAATGGACCTGCACCGTGTCGCCGCTCTCGGCGGTGAGCTTGATGACGACTTCGTCGACGGCGTCGCTGAAGTCGCGGTCGGCGTCGTCGACACGGAGATAAACCGGGTTGCCGGGCTTGATCTGGAAATACGGCCGCGCCTGCGAGACGCGCAAATCCTGCTGCCGTTCGCGGGTTTCGCGCTCCAGCCGCTGGCTGAAGGTTTCTTCCTTCTCATCGATGATCTTGCTGCTCGACATCCGCAGTCGGCCGTCGGCCGCGACGCGGATTTCGACGTCGGACAGTGGAACGCTCTTAAATTCCTGCTTGAACTCGTCGGGGTAATCGCAGTGGACGGTGTCTTTGCCGGAGAGCTGCAGGACGCCGTCCCCTTTCATCACCTGGCCGAGGCGCGTTTCGAGATCAGCCCGGAAGAGGCCTTTGCCGGCGCCGCCCGACGTCAGGAACAGCCGCTCCTGATCGCCGCCGGGCTGCGTGGTGACGATGACCGGAATGCGGCTGTGCCCGCGGCTGATGCCCAGATCGCTATCCTGCACGACGATCGACAGCGGCAGGCCGGGGGCGTGCGTCCGCTTGCTCTTGCGGCCCAACCGGCCGACGGTCCGTAGCAGGTTCAACTGGTCGATGAACCGCTCTTCGTCCTTGTAGACTTCGGCGAGATTGAACAGCGTCTGGTTGGCCAGTTCGATGTTCGGCACGCGGTCGAGGACGTTCTTGAAGATCGTGCGGGCCTCGTCCTTATCGCCGCGGCGATACGCCAGGACGCCGCGGAGGAACTCCGCGCGGACCACGATGTCGACGTTACGGCTGCCCGAGAGTTTCTCGAAGACGGCTTCGGCCTGATCGTAGACTTTCTGCGCCATGAACGCCTCGCCGATGCCGAACTCGGCTTCAATCGCCTGCGGCGTGTCGGCGTAGCGGTTCAGAATCGTGGCGTATTCGCTGCGGGCGATGTCGTACCGGCGGGCGCGGTCGAAGTTCTTCGCGAGCAAGAGTTGCACCGAGGCCTTCATCGACGGCTCGAATTGCGGGTTCTCGCTGTTCTTCACCAGCCAGCCGCGCAGGACTTCCTCGGCGTAGTCGTGGTTCTCGTCGCCGCCGACGGCGATCAGGTTCTCGCACACGAACAACAGGAGATCGAACGGCACCTCGTCGCGATGCGTGTTGAACAGCGCCTTGTTCGCCGAGTAGCTTTCCAGCGCCATCGTCCGGTCGCCGAGCCGCAAATAGAGCGCGGCCTGCATCAGCGGGGCGAGTTCGCTCCGCTCGTCGATGGTGAGGCCGACGGCGCCGAGCCGCGAATAGCTTTGAGCGACGATGGCGCGGCCCGCCTGCTGGCGGCCGGGGTCAATGTTCGGAATGTCGGAGAGCATGCCGCCGGCGAGCGTCGCGGCGAAGAGATAGTCCTTCTTGGTGAGAGCGGATTGCACGAAGGTCATCAGCGTGTCCCAGTCGTACGTGCCGTTGTCGACGGTACGCGTGACGGCGACGATTTCCCGCAGCCGCTGCATCGGCTCTTTCGCCGCCGTCTCCGGGAAGTCGGCCCACAGCGACAACGTCGCCATCGCCGACGGGCGGCCCAGGTTCAATTCTTTCACCGCGCTGAAGACCGCACGCTTCTTCTCCGGCGCGGCGTTGGCATCGGCACGGACTTGCTCGACCCAACCGCGGGCCGGGTGCTCGCCCATGCCCGTATTGCGGAATGGGCGCTGCTTCTGCCGCTCGCGGGTCGCCGTGAGAATCTGCTCGAACTTCGCCAGGTCGCCGGCCTGCAACGCCAGCGCGGCCAACTGCGCCGCGTAGTAGCCGTGCAGATCGGAATCGAGGGCAAAACGCGCGGCGAGATGTTGTTCTCGCTCCGGACCTTCCGGCAGTTGGGCCAGGATGCGGTCGGCGCAACTGTACGATTCACTGGAATTCACGTCGGTGTCGATGTGCGACTTCCAGACGTCGAGCGCCTCGGGCTTCAAGTTGAGCTTCAACAGCGTGTCGCCGATCGTATGGGCATATCCGGTGCCGACGCCGAACGTCTTCTCGGCTTTTTGCATCCAGGCTAATGCCTGCCTGGCGAGGTCGGCATCGGCGTTCTGATCGGCGGCGAGGAACAGCCGGCGGAAGACTTCGTGGCTGTTCGATTTCGGCTCGAACGCCAACACCTGCAGCGCGGCTTCCTTGCCGAGTTCTTTCGGGCCGTAATCGGTCGCCGTCGTCAGGTACTCGATCGCATAGTCGAATTCCTTCGGAAATCGCTTGGCCAGCGCTCCGTACGCGGGGGCCGATTCCGCCCGGCGCTCGTTCGGCGAATAGTGACGGAGGAAATAGCCGTTGCGCCACAAGAGGGGGCCGGCGGCCTGATCGGTGAGTTCCGTGACCTTGCCTGTCTTGATGAGCTGGTCGCGCGCCGCCTGCGATTCCGCGGACCATGCTTCCGACGCGGCGTACAGCTTGTAGACCGGGTCGGCTTCCCATTTCTCGGCTTGGGCGAGCGCGTACGCGGCCCGCACTTTCAGTTTCTCGTCCTTGAGGGCCTGCTTCGCCCACGGGCCGAGGTAGCCGCGCCAATTCGGGATGTGCAGGTTTTTCTTCATCGATTCCAGCGAGAGCGCGACGTCCTGCTGGAATTCCGCGTCGCTGTCGGCGTTCGTCAGCAGAATATCCATCGCAGTCTGCACGTTGCCGTCGAGCGGCGACTGCACAATCAAGTCCCGCAAGACCGGCTTCGCCTTGGCGAGGTCTTTCAGCCGGTCGCGGTAGAGGGTCACGGCCAATTGATAGCGGAGATAGCCCTTATCGAGGACCTCTGGATTCTTGGCAATCGCGTTGAGCAGGGCTTGCTCGGCGGCGGCATTCTCGGCCGGGTCGTTCGGCGTCTGCTCCAGATAGTAGTAGCCGTGGTTCGTTGTGCGGGCGTCGTATTCCATCAGCCGGGCGAACGCGGCGCGGGCCTGCGGCTGTTCATTGACGGCCCGGTGTTTGTACGCCAGCAGCGATTCCATTGCGAACCGCTCGCGGCGGTCGGGATACTTCTGCTGGAATTCCTGGACCAGCGGCGCGAGATCGTTCGGCGTGGAACTCGCGTCGTTCGACATCGCCGAGAGCAGCGCCTGGTGAGCGTCGAGGCCGTCTTTCTCCGCGCGGGCCTTGCGGAAGGAATCGACCGCGTTGGCGAACTGGCCGAGCCGGCTGAAGTTTTCGCCCATCGCGAAGTGCAGCCACCGCCGGCGCTCCGGTGTGAACTGCAAGCCCCGCTGCAAGGCGACGGCCCCGGTGCGGTTCGCTTTGGCCCATTCGCTGCCGCGCTGATATTGCAGCATCGCCAGATAAGTCGCCTCGCGGGGCAGCGGCCCGTCGGGAAGTTTCTCAGTGAGTTCGTGTCCCAGATCGGCGGCTTTGGTGAAGACGTCTTTGTTGCCGACGTAGGTGTAAAGCGTGATCGCCCGGATGGCGTGGTGCATGCCGGCGTCGATCGCGCCGGCCCGCTTCCACACGGCGCGATGCGCGTCACCGGCGCCGTCGTAATCCATCAGTTCCTCCAGCGTCGATGCCAGGCGGATTTCGAGATCGGGCACCGCGGGAGCATCGGGGTAGCGCTGCACGAACTGCCGGATGGTGGCGACCAGTTCCTTGTTCCGCGCTGCGGCTTCGAGGCCGTCGATCAGTTTCAGCATCACCGCTTGATGCCGCGGATCGGTCGTGTGGATCGAGACGAATCGCTGGCCGATGCGCGTCAGGCCGAAGACCTGGCCTTGCGCGTGATAGAAATCGACCAGTTGGACCATCAGGTCGGCGGCTTCAGGCGTCGTGTCCTTATACTTGCCGAGCTCCGCCTCCATGCGGCCCGCTTCCTGGGCCGCGCGCTCGTCGGCTTCCGAGACCTCGGCGTTATCCGCCGGTTTCGCCTGCGCGAAGGCCGCTCCCGCACTCATCAGGCCGCACAGCACCCAGGCGATCGCGAAGGTTCGATGGGAATTCATGAAGGATCCTGTCTTGTAGGGTGGGCTGTGCCCACCACTCCTGTCTGAGGCCACTCGTTGGTGGGCACAGCCCACCCTATTGGCCGCCCGCTTTCGCCAGCGCGTCGGAAATCTTCTTGGCGTCGGCGGCGAGGGGGCTTTCGGGGTAATCTTGCAGCAACTGGTCGAACCGCTGGCGGGCCTCGCCGCGGCGGTTCATGCGGTAGAGGCAGCGGCCGTAATTGAAGAGGATGACGTCGAGGAACCGTGCATCGGGATGATTGTTGAGGACGGTCTCGAACGTGTCGACCGCGCGGGCGTAGTCCTGCTGGCGATAGTAATAGTTCGCCATTTGCGCGACCGCTTCGCCGACGCGGCCGCTATCCGGAAAGTTGTCGTAGACCTTCTTGTATTCCTGGAAAGCCCGGTCGTAGAGTTGGGCCGCGCCCGCCGGATTGTTGGCGGCAGTGGCGTCTTCGGCCATCTTTTCGAAGCACTGGGCGACGCCGAACTGCGCCTCGCCGCGCAGCTGGCTGTCCTTCATGTTGACCAGCCGGGTGTAGATGCCGACGGCCCGCGTGAGGTCGCCCTGCTTGCGGGCGACTTCCGCCAGTTGCAACAGGGCGTCATCCACGAAGCCGCTGTTCGGGAACTCCCGCTGCAACCGCTCGGCGAGGGCCGCCGCGAGTTCCAGCCGGTCCATTTCGAAATAGATCTTCCACAACTGGACGTAGGTTTCTTCGAGCAGACGGCCTCCGAGCTTGCCGGCGTCCAGCATGATCTCTTCGCAGACGAGGAGCGCCTGCTCGTACTTCGCCTGCGAGTTTGTCTTCAGACCGAATTCCTTGTAGCGGTTGCCGATGTTCGTGAGGGCGTCCGCCGTGCGGAGCTTGGTGCGGACCCGCAGCTCTTCGTCGGAAATCTGGGCCCGCGTGACGCGCACGCCGCCGAGGTTCCCCTCGATGGCCCGCGCCTCGAACACCACGGTCCGTTCTTCGCGGCCTGTGTTCCGCTGATCGACATAGCTCAGCCGGATGGCATCGCCCGGCAACGCCTGCAACAGGTCGTCGGCCGCATCAGCGTCGGGGGTGGCTTCGAGCTTCACGCTGGCGCGGAATACGCCGGAGTGAATCGTCGAGTTTTCTGCGTCGGTCTTTACCGCGGGGGGCGCGGCGGTCTCTTTCGCCGTTTCCGCGCCGGAACCCTGGGGCAGGGGAGCGATCACCACGGCGGAGCGTTCCACCGGGACTTCCGTGAGAATCAACTCGACGCTGTCGACTTTCTTGAAGCGTTCGAGTTGCGACGGATCGGCCGTTTCCGTCCCCGTGGCCTGCTGCACCTGTTCGGCTTCCAATTCCGCGTCGGTCTTGGCGCGGAAGACTTCGATCACCGCGGTCAGCCGTTCGGCGTCGTCGGACAAGTCGCAATCGGCGTCGACGATTTGCAAATGGAGTGGTTTGCCGAGCACGACGCCGCGAAGCAATTCCTGATACGCGCCGTCGTTGATGGTGGCGACCGCGTTGCCGACGACGACGACTTCCTTGATCCGCGGCCGGTCCATCTGCTTGTCGGCGGTGTGCTGATCGACGTACTCGACGACGATCTTGTCGTCGCCGACGACTTCGAGAATCTGGTTGTCTTTCTCCGGCGGGCCGAGCCGCGTCGGCAGGCTGCCGAGCACGATGCGGACGTTGCGGCCGACGGGATAGCACTCGGCGATTTCGGAGTCGCCGCGGGTGGTCGTCGCGCGGACTTTCACGGCTTGACCCGGCTCGAGCGCCGCGAGATCAGCGTCTTCGATGCGAATGAAGAACCGTTTGCCGGCTTCGAGTTTTTCGATCTGCTGGTCCTCTTCGTTGAGGGCCGTGCCGACTTTTTCCAAGGCTTCGATGGCCCGGCTGTAGTGTCCGAGTTGGAAGTGACCGAGTCCGATGTAGTAGTAGGCTTGGTTGACTTCCGGGCTGACGGGGAACTGTTCGATGACGTTCCGCATCACGGAGAAGCATTTGCCGAAGTTGCGCGCCTCGTAGAAGCAGACACCGATCTTCAGCGTCGCCGCCGCGCGCTGCGCCTCGTCGCGGTTGTCTTCCGCGGCGACCATCTCGAAGTAGTTGCGAGCGCGGTCGTAGGCCCGCTCGCGGTCGAGATAGAAATCGCCGAGCCGCATCTGGGCTTCGAAGCGATGTCGGCTGCGCGGATAGCGTTCGATGACCGATTGCCAGATTTCGACGGCTTTGGTCGGCTCGTCGGCGTCGAATCGCGCGTCGCCCGCTTCAAGCAGTTTTTTCGCCGAGCGGTCTTCGATGAGCGACCCGCGCACGGCGGGGTCTCTTTCTTCCTCGGCCGGCGCGGCGGTTTGAGCCGGTGCCCCACCCGAAATCATCCACAATGCCAAGGCGGCACAGATCCAGCGACGAGGCATAAAACCCCCGCAATTCACAAGCGGTGACGAACACTCGAACAACCGAAATTTGAGGCTAGTCGTGCCCGTTCCGGGTTGTCAAGCGGCGGCCTCCTGCCCTGGCGAATCGCTGGAAGCTTCCGTGCCTCAGCGCCTTCCAATCCTGCCGTAACGATTATCGCAGTCCTGCGACGAGCGGAAAAAAAGAGACCGAGCGGACCGATCGCCGCCCGGCCTCCAAGGATTTCCTCCGCAATGCAAGATCTTTCGCTGAAGAGTTGAGTCCGCAGATTTCGCAGAGGGACGCAGATTAGAATTCATTGCTAAGAGCGCGAAACAATTGAACAACTCCTATTGCTTCGTGATGCAATGACCTCTCTCTCAAAATCTGCGCGAATCTGCAAAAATCTGCGGATTAACGTCTGGTGGTTTTTAGGCGAACAATTCCGTGACCACTTCGCCGCCGTCGACCAGTTTCATCGGGCGCTGCAGCGGCGTCATGACTTCGATCGTCGGGTCGATGCCGAGGGCATGGCAGAACGAGGCATGCAGATCGGGCACCTTCACCGGACGGTCCTTCACTTCGCGGCCTTCGTCGTCGGAACTGCCGATGACCGTGCCGCCTTTGATCCCGCCGCCGGCCAGGAATCCGCTGAAGACCTGCGGATAATGGTCGCGGCCCTTGTCCTTGTTGATCGTCGGAGTGCGGCCGAATTCGCTGAGCATGATGACCAG
>CAZDGB010000042.1:0-30117 GCA_964504645.1 uncultured Planctomycetaceae bacterium
ACGACCGCGGTAACATCCGCACCGGGCTGCCGGCCGCCGGGGGGAAGCGCCTGCTGGAGAGCAAGCACGTGAGCGTGGTCGAAACGCGCCGTGCGAACTGGTTCATCCTCGACTCGCTGGATCGCGCACGGCAGGCGCACCCTGAGGGCTACATTTGCGGGAACGGTGCGATGGCGGCCCTTGTCGCCACACTTATCGGCTGTCCGCTTTTCGGAGGGGCGGGTGGGTTACTCGCCATGCTCATCTCGCTCTATCAGAACGAGGGTTACTCGCCGCTGGCGCATTGGCATTGGCCAAGATCGGCGTGGCTGGCGGTCGCGGCGGTCTGGCTGCTGATGCTGTCTTGGCTGTTTTTCAGGCCGTTCGGCTGAGAGCCAGGCGGGAGGATGGGGCATGGACGACAAGTACGAGCGCGCGGCAGGCATCTTGACCGTCTGCGCATCCGTAGCGATGATGGTGGCGGTTGCAATCAATGACGGCACAACCGCCTCAAACTTCATTCCTCCGGCAGCCATCTGCTCGGTGGCGATTATCGTAGGTATCGTGCTGTGGCGAAGCGGAAGCCGGAACCCACCGAAGCGCTGACGCCCCGCCCCCGAACTTTTTCCCGAAAAATAATTTTCGGAATTCACAATTTTCGTTTCAAACGCCATCACTACCCCCGAGCGGGTAGTGATCTCCAATCCTCCCCCGAATGTTAAGAGGCACGGGAGTTGCGTGGGGCTAAAAGCCGGGGTAGTCGCGCGGTACATCGCTTAGCGGGCGGTTGAAAATCACAACCTCCGCCGCAAACCCTTCCCATTCCCAGACCCATTCAAGCAATTCACAATGTTCCGAACAGTAAATCGCGGGACCATAAAAAGTCCCGGCGAATTCTCTGATGGCAAGGGCAGTGTCGATATCGGAATAAGGGGCACCGATGCCCCACTCTGCAAGAACTAGGACCGGAGGGGCTGACAGGAAGTAACAGACCGGCATCATCGCCACGATCACAACCCACACCCACCACTTCCACCGCCAGACGGCGAACACGGATGGCTGCGGAGCGGACGGGTTTGACTGGTCAGTCTTCGTGATGATGTCCATATCGAGACGCCGAGCGAGGGAGTAGTTCCAGAGCTCCGTCAATCGCAACGCTTTCCCATTCCCAAATTGCTGCCAAAATTTCGCTGCTCTCTTTGCAGTGAATTGCCGGGGCGTATAGCTTGCTCAGCCTTCTTTCGAGATACCGCTCTCGGCTAGGCGGGATATCCATTCGCCATAACACGCGAAAGGCGAATGGCGGGGATATGAGATACAACGCCAAGACCAGCGGAACCAACACTCCCCACGTCCACCGCGGCCAATGCCATATTGCCAGAATCGAACGGCGGAGAAGCTTAGGTGTCATCAGGCCAGTCGTTGGAAGGAGGGAAAATCCAGTCGATCACACTGATTTGCCACTCGAAAATGCGTTCAATCATTCTGCAATTCTCGGAACAGTAATAGGCCGGTCGGTAGAAGACCTCAAGAATGTCATAAAGTTGATCAGCAATGAAATGGTCAAAACGCGGGTCAATAGTCGTTGTCATTGCCAAACACATGACAGGAACTGCGGACAAGAGGTATACGACCAGCATCAGCGGCACGATTACGCACCACATCCATCGCGGCCAGTGCCAGACGGCGAGGATCGAACGGCGCGTCGCAGGCTTCTCGTCCATGCCGCCAGTATAGCGGATTTCCAGCAGGGGGCTTGCTGTCCCGATTGACGCCCACCGCGCCGGGCGGGAGACTGAAGGGCATGGCAACCGGACGTCACCGATGGTTCATGCCGTGGCGATGGAGTCGCTGGACGTGGGCGATGACTCTGCCGCTGATGGCGCTGACCTATTTCTTTTCGGCCGTCCCGGTATTGCGGATTTCGAGCCAGACCACTTTCGCGGGGGCCATGCTCCCGTATGCCAGAAGCCTTTACGCCCCGATTTGGAGGATCGACTCAAATCTCGGTGCCGCTGCCGCCGTGATAGACTGGGAGGATCGAGTGATGGACCGAGTTCTTGGCTCTGAGGGGAGGTTTTTGGAAACTCACGATGGGCAACGGCAGGAATTCTATTACCGTCGCGTTAAAATTGAGCGCATCACTCACGGTGAACCGTCACCATTCCAACGCGGCCGCTTCCAGCCCCACCCCGAACTTTTTCCCGAAAAATAATTTCCAAAATTCTCGATTCAAAACCGATCACTACCCCCGAGCGGCCTGGATTGACATCTGTGCTACACTGCCCGGATGCCGACCGTACCTAAAAGCCCCGCTCGCCTCCCCTTCCGCCGGCTCGTCCTGCTGCCGGGCTTTGTGTCCCTCCTGTTGTGCGGATGTGGGACCGGCTACGTCAAAAGCGGCAACAATTGGACCTATGTGGTCGTCAACGAAGCCGTGGGACGAGAAGTTCACAAGATCAATGCCGATGCCGCCACCTTTCGGGTGCTCGAAAACCCGGTTTTCGCCTGCGACAAAAACCACGTTTACAAGTTTGGGTATGTCGTGCCGGGCCTCGACGGTGCAACGTTCAAATTTCTCGATGGAAAGAACTATTCTCAGGATGCTTCGCATATCTACTTTGAGGAAAGCATCATCAGCGACGCCGATCCTGCGTCCTTTGAAATTCTGGCGTATCCCTACAGCCGCGACGCCAAGCATGTTTACTGCGGCAGTCTGCGCATGAATGTCGCCCTCCCGAAGGATTTCCGAGTGCTGTCCAGCGAAGGAGTCGCCGTCGCGAGCGGCGTCTTCTATGCGACGGAGGAACTGGTCGAACGACTGGGAGAGGAGTTCGAGAATCACCGGATCAAGTACGATCCTCAAAAAAAAGATATGCGGTTCGTGGTCATCGTCCCGAGCGCCGGCGCCGCGACCGACGGCGTCTGGAACTACAAATGCGCCATGCGAACGCGTCGCGTCGATTGACCGCGCTTGCCGCGATCACCCGCTGACGAATGTCCGCTCCACCCGTAGAGAGGATGCGCCTCTGCGCTTTGCCCCGGAGGAGCAAAGGAAACTTCTGTCGCCCCTGCTGGGGCTGCATCCGCGCGAGAGGGCCGCGTTCCACGGGTTTCGCTCCGCCCCAAAGCAGGCGTCGCTGCACCCGTGGCGACATTCCGCCGCCCCTCATGGGGCTTCAAGGCGACGCCCGCGTAATTGCATCCGCCTCGTCAATCCGCTATCCACTAGGCCAGATCCGCTCTTCGACGAAAGACCGCCATGAATGCCAGCGATTCGATCTCCCAGCTTCCGCGGCCCGGCGATCCCTACGGCGGCAGAGTGCGGCTCGCAGCGTGCATCGGCGGCACGCGGCTCGAACGGGGGTTTCCGCCGGCGGACATCAGCGAGTACATCAAGGACCGCGAAACGACGGTCTGGGTCGACATCCAGGATCCCGGCGAGAAGGAAGCCGAACTGCTGCTGGAGGAATTCGAGTTTCATCCCCTTGCCGTGGAAGACGCCCTCAAAGGCTCGCAGCGGCCGAAGATCGAGGAATACAAAGGCTACCTGTTTATTGTCGCCTACACGCTGGGAGACCAGTCGACCGTCGACGACGTGCGGCAACTCGAAGTGCACGCGTTTATCGGGCGGAACTACGTCGTCACCGTGCATCGCGGCCCGGTGCCGCCCCTCGACGAGGCGTATCGCCGCTGGGCCAAAGGAGGCGCGATGCTCGGCGAAGGAGTCGGCTTTCTGGCGTACACGGTGTTCGACGCGATGGTCGACGCGTTCTTTCCGACGATCGACGCCATCGGTTACCAGGTCGACGAGCATCAGCAGGAGATGTTCAACCATCCGGAGCAGGATTTCGTTTCCGAACTGCTGCGGATCAAGCGGAGCATCGTGCAGCTCCGCCGCGTGCTGGCGCCGATGCGGGACGTCTTCACGCTGCTGTTGCGGCACGATCTCGGCATCTTCGCGCCGGAATCGCGAGCCTATTTTCAGAACGTGTATGACCACGTCGTCCGTCTGCTGGACAATCTCGAAGTCGTCCGCGAACTGGCTTCCAGCGCGCTGGAAGCCTACATGACCGTGCTCTCGAACCGGCTCAACACGACGATGCAGACGCTCACGGTCTACACGATCAGCCTGGCGTTTCTCGGCGCGGTCTTCGGCGCGTGGGGCATGAACGTCCCCGTTCCCTGGGCGGAATCGAAATGGGCGTTTGTTTCCATCTGCGGCACCGTCGCCGTGGTGATTCTTGCCGGCCTGGCTTGGGCCCGCTATCGCCGCTGGTTGTGAAGGGAGGCAATCACCGCGAGATTGGTCGATTGCCGCTCACCACCTCAGTTTCATATAATCCATTACGAATTTGTTAATTTACCACGCTGTAAAGGGCCAAATCGCCGTGAGACGCTTCTTGTCTGTCCGCACAATGTTCTGGGGAGTGAGTTTCGCGAGTCTGTGGATGCTAGCCGGATGCGGCCAGCCGCCTTCGACTCCGCCCGTCGCGAAGGAAACCAAGCCCGCTCTCGGAGAACCGGCAGCGAAGCCGGAGAAAGCTGCCGAAGAGCCGGAGATGCCCGCCGAACCGGTCGCCCAGACCGAAGAACCCAGTCAACCCGCGCCGAGCGAACCTGCGCCGACCGAGCCGGCAGCCAAGTCCGCTCAGAAAGTGACTCTCGGCGATCCCGCGTTGACGGCCGGCATCCCGGGCGAAGGGGCCTTGACCGTCGAACAGATTCAAACCTGGCTCCAAACGCCCGGCATTCATGAGCCGCTCGAAGTCGAGCTGCCGTTCGGTTTGAGTCTCGCCGCCAACAAGATCGTCGGCCTCGAAGAGAACCCGCTCACACGGGCGAAGATCGAATTGGGCCGGCAACTCTACTTCGATTCGCGCCTCTGCGCCGATGCCACCGTGAGCTGTGCGTCGTGCCATCATCCCGACCAGGGCTACGGGGCGCACACCCAGTTCGGCGTGGGGATCAACGGGCAGCAAGGAAATCGCAATTCGCCGATTTCGTACAACCGCATTCTCAGCGGCCCGCAATTCTGGGACGGCCGCGCCGCCAGCCTGGAAGAACAGGCGATAGGACCCATCGCCAACCCGATCGAAATGGGGAACACGCACGAAGCGTGCGTGAAGACGGTCGGCGACATCGAAGGTTATCGCTTGCAGTTCGACGCCGTCTTCGGACCGGATTCCGTGAACATCGACAATGTTGGGAAGGCGATCGCCACGTTCGAGCGGACGCTCGTCACCGGCCCGTCGCCGTATGATTACTACATCGTGCTGAAGCCGTTCCTCACGCAATTCCCGACCGAAGACGATCTGGCGTCGCTGAAGGAAGACGACCCCGAGTTGTACGCCCGCTACGAGCAACTGAAGAAAGATTCCGACGCGCATCCCATTTCGGAGAGCGCAATCCGCGGCCTGGACCTGTTCTTCGGCACGAAGGCCAACTGCACGGCGTGCCACGCCGGGGCGAACTTCACCGATGAGCTGTATCACAACCTCGGCGTCGGCATGGACGCGGAGCAGCCCGATCTGGGCCGCTACGAAATCACGAAGGAAGAGAAAGACAAAGGGGCCTTCAAGACGCCGACGATCCGCAACGTGACGCAATCGGCCCCGTACATGCACGACGGCAGTCAGAAGACGCTGCTGGAAGTGGTCGAGTGGTACGCCAAGGGTGGCCACCCGAATCCGCACCTCAGCGACAAGATCAAGAAGCTCGATCTGACCGATCAGGACAAGGCCGATCTCGTCGCGTTCATGGAAGCCTGCACGGGAGAAATGCCGGCCGTCGAACGCGCCCGTTTGCCAGAGTGATTCGGAAGCCAGGATGTCTCGCGCAGAGAACGCTGAGGCCGCAGAGAAAACAGGACCGTGAATCTCTGCGCTCTCCGCGGGCTCTGCGTGAGACATGCCTTCACTGAAAACTGCAAAGTTGCAGTCAACCGGGATTGGCGTCGAGCGCGGACAGCGCTTCCTGCACGTGCTTATCCGATGCGAAGAGGGCCGAGAAGATCAGCCGGATGATCCCGGCTTTGTCGATCACGAACGTCACGCGGCCGGGAATCAGACCGAGCGTGTTCGAGACGCCGAACGTCCGGCGGAGCGAGCCGTCGGCGTCGCTCACCAGCGGAAACGACAGCCGGTGCTGCTGGGCAAATTGGCGATGGCTCTCGGCGGAGTCGCCGCTGACGCCGACGACTTCCGCGCCGGCCGCGGCGAACCGCTCGTAGGAATCGCGGAAGGCGCACGCCTCCTGCGTGCAGACCGGCGTGCCGTCCATGGGGTAGAAGAAGAGGACCAGAGCGCTCTTGCCGAGATAGTCGGCCAGGCGGATTGGCTTGCCGTCGAAGGTTTCCGCGCTGAACTCCGGGGCACGGTCGCCGACTTTCAATCGGGGCATGGTGTGGTCCTCTGTCTTGCATGACGCAGGCGAGCCGCCTGCTCTACGATACTTATTCGGGTTGCGTGCCGGGTGATGTCGCAGCGCCGTCGTCGTAAGCCGACAGCCAGGCGACGGCGGCGTCGCGGTAGCGGCTGAGGCCCTTGTAATCGACGAGCGCCGGGTGGAGATCGCGCAGCACGCGGTGCATGCGGCGGCCCCACTTGGGAATCGTCACCAGTTCTTTCAAGCTCATCAGAAAACAACGGATGCTGAAGACGATGGCGTTGCTGCGCGGCAACCGCCACAGCGCCTGTAGTTCGACCCGCAGATGCACGAATTCCCCGGCGTTCTCCGGTGTGACCGTGCCGCGATCGGCGCCCCAGAATGGATATTGTTCCGGCGATGTGTCGAGCCGCGGATGAACCGTCATCGTCCAGTTCAGCCGCCGCACGGGGCTGCCGAGCTGCAGATTCATCAGCAGTTTCAAGGCGCGGTCGAAGACCCCCAGCTCCGGCGCGAGCGGCACCGGGCCGTGCCATTCGCGAAAGTTCATCCCCAAATCGAAGTTGAGCGACCAATCGGCCTGCGTGGTGACCATGCCGGCGTCGAGCCACAAGTCGCCGTTGCGATGATCGAGGACGCACCAGTCGCCTTGCGCTTGCCGGGTGATGTATTCCAACGGCTCGCACGGCAGCGTCTCCGGATCGCCGAATGTGAACGTGTCGTCCTTCTCCAAGGGCCGGTTGATCCACCGCCAGCGCGTGCCGTCCCGCGAGAGCGAAAAGTGCTCCGGATAACTCTCAGCGAGATTGGTCATGATCAATTCGAGCACGTCCCACTGCGCCGGCAGCATGTGCGGAAGCGACAAATATCGATGCGACGTCGTCGCCAGGCAAAGGTCGCGCTCGCGGCACTCGGCGACGTAATGCTCGTCGATGTCGATCGGAAACTCGCAGCACGATCCCGCAGGCCCCGGCGTGTGCGGTTCGACGTTCACCGAGTACATGAACGCGTCTTGCTCGAACGGAAACGGAAAGCGTCGGATCGCCGCCGGACTGTTGGCGTACCGGAACGGCGGCCGAAACGATTCTGCCGTCTTGAACGCAATCGCCATCGAAAACCCTCTTCGTAGCGGAAGTCGCGAGACTTCCGACGTTTTGTCCCATGCGTCGAAAGTCTCACTTTTTCCGCGTTGGGTGGCACGCCGTGAGTCTTCGAAGGGCGTGGTCTTCGCGAGGAGCCACGCCCTTCCCAAAGCGTCAGGGCGTGCCACCCGGTGTCACCTTGCTTTGATGCGAACCCCAACTACAAATCCAAAACAATCCGGCGGCACTTCGCCCGCGAGACACACGGCATGATCTTCGTTCCGCTCTGCTTGTCTTCCTCCGACAGCCAGTGGTCGTGATGGATCAGCTCGCCGTCGAGTTCCAACACGTTGAGTTCGCAGCGCCCGCACGCGCCGCTGCGGCACAAGTAGGGAGCGTCGATCCCCGCCGCTTCCATCGCCTCCAGCAAACTGCTCTCCGGCGGCACGTGCACCGTCCGCTGCGATTTCGCGAGCTGCACATCGAACGGCTGACCCGTCGGAGCGTGTGCGAACTGCTCGTTGTGCAGATGGCTTTCCGGCCAACCGGCGCGGCGCGCGGCTTCAAAAGCAGATTCCATCAATGACACCGGGCCGCACACGTAGAGATGAGTTCCCAACGGTTGCTGTGCGACGAGGCCGGTGCAGTCAATCCGTTGCCCGCTGGCTGAGTCATACAAATGAACGCGTTCGCCAAATCGCTCCCGCAACGTCTGTCCGAAGTACGCGTGATCCGCCCCGCGCACGGCGTAGTGCAGTTCCCAGGGAGTCGCGCTGGACGAGAGATCGTCGATCATGGCGAGCATCGGCGTGATGCCCACGCCGCCGGCGACGAGGATCTGCTTCCGCGCCAGCTTGGCGAGCGGAAAGAGATTCACCGGGTGCGCGATCTTCAGGCGGCTTCCCGCGCGCACCTGCTCGTGCAGGAAGAGCGAGCCGCCGCGGCCGCGGTCTTCGCGGCGGACGGCGATTTGATACGCGTCGAGATGCCGCGGCGAACTGAGCAGCGAATACGGGTTGCGGAATGTTCGCTCGCCGCGCAGCACCACGGTGACGTGGCAACCGCCGGAAAACGGCGGCAGCAGGCTGCCGTCGAGCGGACGCAGCGTGAACCGCTTGATCAGCGGCGTGACGTCGTCAACGGCGGCGACTTCCACGGCGAGCGTCGGCACCTGCGTCATGCGAACGCCTCGCGCACGGCGGGCAGAATTCCCGGAGCCTCGGCGTCGGCCATCACCCCCATGAACGCCGCCAGCCGGCGCGAGTAATGGTCCCGCACGATCAACTGCCGACCGCAGCCGGTGCAGCGCACCACGTTCGTCGTCACGTCTTCCAGCGACGCCTGACAGTGAATGCAGTAGACGCGGCGGGCCTGCGAACCCAGATGTTCGCGCTGCAATTCATCCGGCTGCAGGTTGTAGCGGGCTGCAATTTGTTCGACCGCGCCGATGAAACTTTCCGACCCCGCGACATACAGCCGCGTGCCCATCCGGCCCGCCGCGACCGCAGCGTCGAGTTCTCGCAGCGCCGCGGCTTGCGTCGGCAACAGCGTCAGATGCTCCGGGCTTTGAGTGCGAAGTTCATCGCTCACATCGCACTTCGTCAGCGATTCGCCAGTGTAGATCACGCGCCGCATCACAGAGACCGGCATTTCGCCGAGCAGCCGCAACAACGCGCGGCCGCCGTCCCCTTGCCCGACGACGAGATGAAACCGCCCCGCGGCGTCGAACCGCAACGGTTGATACAGCGGCCGGCTTTTAACCCCGGTGATCAGCATCCGCGACGAGTTCCCTCAGAGTGCGAGGTCGACTTTTCACGATGATGAACTGCCGCGTGCACCGGGTCAACCTCTCCGATTCCGGGGTTGTGATGCCCGATCCATCTCGGATTGTGAATTCCGAAGGTTATTTTTTTGGGATAGGTTCGGGATCCTACCGTAGAACGGCTGGTTCCGTGGCTTTCTGGTACGGCCAGCAAATGACATGCACCCAGAACTTTACTCGTTCCGGTGCGTTCGCTGCCTCGACGTACCAGCCGATAAGGGCGCAAAACAGACAGTAGCCGACCACCCAGCACGCAAATGCTGTCCACAATCGCGATGAACCCCAATTCCAGGGAGTTCGCCAATCCGGCGGCTGGTGGTTCTCGTCGTCCATGCCCGATATCCTCCCGCCCGGCGTAGCAGGCGTCAATCCGGGCTTTCGTCAGCGAGTGTGCGCGGCGGAGTATTCTTCAATCGAATGTAAAGCTTCGGCTTTCGTGCAGGGCATCCGGAATTCTGCCGTGCGAACGGAGGGAATACCATTGGTAAGGCGGATGTTCACGGGCTCGGATTCAAACTCGCCGAAGAGATTCACGAAGCAGCGATATTCTCCATCGCCACGTCCTGTGAGGTCAGAAGGTGACCATTGCATCCCGCGCGAAGGTCCGAGGATGAGGTGGCGTCCCTCCAGATTTGCATGCCCAAACCGGAATTTGTTTCCTGATCTGCTGGGAAGCGGCCCCTCGGCAAAAACTTCTAAACCCCAATGGAATTCAGGCAAGCTGACGCTGCGCTGGCCGTCGGACCAGCGAACGGAACACAGGACTTCTGTGGGATGCCGATCCTTCTCCGGCAGAAGTTTACCAGGCTGGCGATCGTTTTGGACACGCCAGGCGTCAATCGTCCGTAAGCCGACGTCGGTAGAGGACAAATCCAACCATTCCAGGGAAGTCAGGGATTGCAAGTCCGGCACGGCGGCATCCGTCGCCAACGTGGACCTGAGCGAAAGTGATCTCAGTCGATGCAATCCTTTCAGGTTCGCGATTCCGAGATCGTCAATGTTGGTCGATGCCAGGCTCAAGTCTTCCAGTTCACGGCAACCGTTTATCGCCGCGAGTCCTTCCGCGGAGACTTCTCCGTTATCAAACCACAACGTTTTGAGCCGGGGACAGTGCTTTCCGATCAGCGCGAGATCGTCATCGTTGCCGTGATCGAGGGAGATTCGCCGCACATTCCAACGCGATTTTCCGAGAAGGCCCGCCAATAACTCTTTGGAATGCGGGAAAGGTTCTGCGTCACCATTGTCCCACAAGTACCCTATTTGTGCGCCGTGCTGGCGGAGGGTGGTGACCTCTCTGGATTCCATCCAGCCGATCCAAATTCTCACGGCGACCGCGACGTGGACTACGACCATTCCGAACGCTGCCCAACAGCCGATCCGAAACCACTTCGGCCATGCCAGCCACCAACCGCGCCAGGTGCGGCGAGGAAGGTCGCTCAACGTGGATTCGGGAGCCAAAGACATGCCACCAATCCTCCCGCCCGGCGCGGCTACATCAGAACGCTCAGCAGAATTACACCCGCCAAGAGAGCCAGCAAGCCGAGGACCACCCAAACGCGATGGTTCCACTGCACGAGAGATCGCAGGTCATCGTCGTCCATTCCTTTAGTCTCCCGCTTGGTGCGGTAAGCGTCAATTGGGGAACGTCAGTCCCCGCTGGAAATCCGCTATACTGTCGGCATGGACGAGAAGCCTGTTTCCCGCAGTTGGATCACGTTTGCCGGAGGCCTGACCATCGGGTTGGCTGTCGGTATCCCGCTCGGCGTTGTTGGCCTCGTCGTGTTGATGCAGATTATTACGGTGATGATCTCTCTGCCATGACCGACCCGTGTCCGGAGTTCCCGAAGCCTTCCGTGTTCGCCGTCTGGCGGTGGCCGCGGCGCACGTGGTATCGGGTCGCGATGGCCTACGTGCTGATCATCGGGCTGCTGATGCTCCTGTTACGCTGCGGACTACTGCCGTACCCGGTGTCGTTAGTGGCGTCTCTGATTGTGTTCCTGCCGTTGCGGATTCTCGGCGGCGTATTCGAATTGTTGTTTCCGTGAATCGCCTAAGCGCAGCGCCCGGGACTCTTGGCAATCCGGAGAGAACTGGAAATCGCCACCCACACCGGGGATGTAGGAACAGATTGCGGTTTTTCTCCCCTCTCCCCAGGAGGGAGAGGGGTTGGGGGTGAGCGGAGGTCATCGACAGGGCACGTGTGCAAGGACCAAAGTTCGTCCGTGACATCCCCCTCATCCGGCCGAAGCGGCCACCTTCTCCCTCCAGGGGAGAAGGAAAGACAATCCACCGCGACGGTACTCCATTCCGCGGTTTCCGTAGAGCCGGCGGTTACCTCGGGAAGACCCAGTTGGAAAGTCCGCGTAGCAAATCCGCTATACTGGCGGCATGGACGAGAAGCGCGTTTCCCGCCGTTCGATCTTCGCGGTTTGGCATTGGCCGCGATGGGTGTGGGTCGTCATCGTGCCGTTGATGCTGGTCGGTTATTTTCTAGGGTTTGGGTTCGTTTTGTTTTTAGACGAACTTCCATCCATGCAGCGCGTTAATTTCATCATCAGAGGTGTCGTTGGCTTCGTTTTCTATCCGGCCTATCGCGTATGCCAAGGCAACGAATTCCTCGAAGCAATTTTGGAATGGGAGATTGACATGCTTTGGGGGTTTTACACTTGGCCAAGTCAGCGCGTGCAGGTCCCTCATCCTCCCGCCCGGGGCGGTGGGCATCAATGAGGCGGACCTCATTGCGTCCCGGATGCCCTTGGGGCGTTTGAGGATGTCGATCAGAATATTAGTGTCGCGAACCCCAATAGCGCGGCCTTAGCCTGCGATCAACTCGATGCGCAGGTTCGAGCACTTCCGCCAGTTTAACCGACCATCGAAGCGGCAACCCGTCGTTGAACCGATAGTAGGGGACAGACGCCTCACGAACTTTCCCGCTGTCATAGTCGTAAACGGGAATGTAACTGGGGCCTTGCAGCATGAGCAGATAGGCCGCGTAATATCCAACCGGAATCATCAGTGGCACAACAACTGTCCATACCCACCACGTCCACCGCCACACGGCGAACACGGAATGCTTCAGAGCGGCGGTGCTGGGCTTCTCCTGCATGCCCCCATCCTCCCGCCCGGCGCGGTGAGCGTCAATCCGGGGATAGTTAGTCCCCGCTGGAAATCCGATATACAGGCGGCATGGACGAGAAGCCCCGCAAAGGCTGGCTGCACTTGTTTGCCGTTTGGCGATGGCCGCTGTGGGCTTTTGCCGCGTTCTTTTCCCTCCTCTTGCTCATGTGCCTCGCGATCGCGCTTCTTCCCTTCGATATCTACATTTTCGACACGTACATAGTCATGCCACGGCTGTGGTAAACGGTCCCAACGCAGCTCCCGTGCCTCTTAACAATCCCAGGAGGATTGGAGATCGCCACTCACACCGGGGATGTAAGAAGGGATTTCGGTTTTTCTCCCCTCTCCCCAGGAGGGAGAGGGGTTGGGGGTGAGCGGAGGTCATCGACAGGGCACGTGTGCAAGGACCAAAGTTCGTCCGTGACATCCCCCTCATCCGGCCGAAGCGGCCACCTTCTCCCTCCAGGGGAGAAGGAAAGACAATCCACCGCGACGGTACTCCATTCCACGGTTTTCGTAGAGCCGGCGAATCCCAGTGGACAAACCCGCATGCGTCCGGGATACTGATGGCTCGGCAATTCCTCTCTCTTCGTCGAGCCGAGTCATGGCCAAAATCGTCTGCACGACTTGCGACACGCCGATCCGCGTCTCCGAGGAGATGTACGGCCGCCGCATTCGCTGCGAGGAATGCGGCGCGGTCTTTCGCGTGGATGACGACTTGCTGGACGATGCCGATCGCCGCGCCCCGGCGGGGGGCAAGAAACGCCGCCGGAAGAAGTCGGCGCAGTCGCTCGCCGCGCTGCCGTGGATTTTCGCCGGCGTGATGGTGGGCCTCGTCGCGCTGGTCGGCGGAGGAGTGGGCCTGGTGCTGCTCGTTCGCGCGGCGCCGAGTTTTTCGTTCCCCAAAGCGTCGAGCTGGGTGACCGTGTCGCTGCCGGAGGGACTGTCGTTTTCCTCGCCCGGCGAACTCGCCCAGTTGCCGCGCTCTCCGCTCCCCAATTCGAAAGCGTATGGCTATGAATCGAAAAACGGCATCGTCTGCGTCATGACGATGTCGATGCCACCGGGCCTCGGGTCGAACGCCAACGAGATCATGTCGAAATTCGAGTCCAACCTGCGCCAGGGGGATCCGAAAGCCAAGATGAAGCGGGTTCAGGTCGACGGCCAACAGGTGCTGGAAGTCGAGAAGATGGACCCCGCCAATCGATTCTGCGGATGGGTTCGCATGGCCGTCGTTGAGAATGAGTTGATCGCCTTGATCGTCGCCAACGATGTGAAGAGTTCCTCCACGAGGCTGCGCGATCAGGTCTTTCGTTCGATGCGGCTGCCGGGACGCAGCCTCACGGCGGTGGCTGGCGTGACCACGAGTCCCGTCCCCGGCACGGCCGCCGGCGATCCGTTCAGCCGGTTGAACAGTTTCTTCGGCGGACAGCACACGGCGCCGACGGTGCAGATGCCGGGCGCGATGGCCGGTCCCGCGGCCATGCCCGCGATGCCCGTGATGCCGGCCCAGCCACCGAGCGATATCGCCGGAGGAACGGTGGGAGCTCCGGCCGGTGCGATGCCGAACTTGCCTGGCGCGCCGCCCGGATTTCCGACCGGTCCGCGATTTCCCGTCGGACCGAGTTTTCCCGGCCGCCCCGGATTCGGCCCGCCCGTCCGCCCGGGGATGAATCCCGGCGCGATCCCACCCGGCGTCGGCCCCGCCGGAGCGGCGCGACCTCCGGGGACATGACCGTCGAGCAGGCTCGCCTGCCTCTCTTTCTCAGAAGTCCGCGCCGGCGAGCCGCCGACGCGACGTTCCCAAACAACTTGTTCACGAACACCACCCAAAAACGGCTTCTGAAACAAACCCGGAACACCCAAATTGTGCAGCGTGACAAAAACCGGCCTTTTCGCGTGTTCGAGAATCCGCCGGCGCGCACCAGGCGACACGCGAGCGACATGCAGCAGCCACTCAGCAGCCATGCAGCGGCCACGAGTTTGCAGATAAACAGCGCTCGACGGCGCTGCTCTGGCCATTCGTGAACACGGCCGAAATCGCGATTTCCCCGGGGATTTTCACCCAACCGTCCGCAGCCGACTCGCCAAACCGCTCCCAAACGGCGAAAAAGAGCCCCCCGATTTTTCTTTTCGGCGCTCATTTCAAACGTCGGGCGGCGCAACTTCATTCGCAGCGGCGTTACTTCTCGACGTAAATCGTCACCGGCGCGATCAATCCCCCCGTGCCGAGCTCGTTGACGGTCTCGCGGGTGCAGAAGAGGGCGATGGTGTTCTCGCCGCTCGGCTTCATGGCGCTGGTGATGTTGAACGACGCGGGCTGGCAATAGCCGCTGAAGGAATCGGCGGCTTCCTGCTTCTCGTTGACGTAGGGGACGTGCTGGCCGTTCACGAAGACTTTCACGCGGCCGTCGGTTGCACCAACCCAGAGGTGCGCCTTCTTGCCGGGCGGAATCGCGGGGAGATTCACCTTGGTGCGATACCACATCGAACTCAGGTAATTGTGGAAGCCGATGGTCGACCACGTTTCGGTCATGACGTCGGTCGTCTTCCAGTCGCCGTCAGAGAAGTCGGCTTTCTGCCAGCCGGCGGCTTCGCCCGATTTGTCCTTGTCGACGTGGTATTTCCACTGCCGCAGCGGCTTCGGCGTGGCGAACGCGTAGTCCTTGGCGATCCGCGAGGCATCGTCGTAGGTCGCCTTGTAGAAGGCGTCGAAGTAGCGAACGCTCAGCGTCGTCGGGCCGGTCCAGCCCATCCGGGTGAAGCAGAAATTCGGCTGATAGGCTTCGCCCAGCGCGATCGTCCGCTGGCGATGCCGCTCGGCGTCGGCGGCGAGATCGGCAAAGCGGCCCTCGGCGAGATCGTACCGCAACTGCATGAACCGCTCCCACTCGCCGAAAGCTTCTGACGCCAGTTGCACCCGCTTGCGCTCGGCGTCGGTCTGCCACTGCCGCTCGGCTTCGTTGAGATACGCCCGGGCCGTCTGCATCCGTTCCGGTGTGAAGCGTCGCAGATGCCCGAAGCCGCAGCCGGAATACTCCGGCGTGTCGACCCAGATGCGGTCGATGTGATGCCAGAACGCGGCCATCGGCTTCGCCGCGTGGCCATAGAACTTCTCGTGGAGTTCGGCGATGACGTCGTCCGGCTTCTGCGTGTTGTCCCACGCCATCCGCAGACCCAGCCACAGGGCGTGCATCGACGTTTCGAAGTTCGAGAGCGTTTCCGGCTGCCAATACTGGCAATTGCCTTTCGCGTAGATGTACGGGATATCGTGCCCCCATTTCGTGAGCATCGGGTTCGGGCTGGCGACTTCCGCAAGATTGAAGCAGTAGAAGTAGTAGCTCGTCGCCTGCGCCGTCTTCCCCCAGCCTTCGACGAGGGCCCGCAGCGCGGCGTTGTTCGGCTCGCCGGGATCGTTCATCGGATGGGCGCGGCTGAACGTGATCGGTGCGATCTGCGGCACGATCGACGGATGAACCTTCTCGCGCACCGGCGGGCGGGTGTAATCGACATAGGCCAACATACCGAAGCGGACGTGCGGGTATTTCGCCGAGACCGTTTCCGCGATGCGGTTGCACAACACCATCAGCCGGTCGGCCTTGGCGACGCATTGCAGCGTGGGATCGAAATCGCCGGCGTCATGCTTGGCGTCGTCGGATTCGTCCCACGTCGCGCCGTCGTCGGGCGACACCGAGAACGAGTTGAGCGACGGATCTTTCGCAAGCTGGCCGAGGATGTTCTCGGAAATGTTCTGCGCGATGAGCGGATGCGTCCACTTGATGAGATGGTCGTGCGGCTGCCCCTTGATGATCGCCTTCACTTCGGGATGCTGCTGGCGGAACTCCTTGGTGATGTAGAACTCGAGCGCATGCCCGGCGTTGAGGAGCATGCCCCCAAGACGGTTCCGGCGGGCGTAGTCGTTGTCGCAATACCAGATGCTGCGGAAGATGGTCGACGGGCCGGTGCTCAAGTCTTGCTGCGGAACCGCAAGTGTCTTCGCTGACGGAAGGACTTCGCCCATCTCACCGGGCATGAACCAGCGGCAACCGAGTTGATCGAGCAGCGTGTAGATGGCGTAGCTCGTCGCGAGATCAGACTCGCCCGCGAGGCCGACGCCTTGATCGTTGACGACGAGGCGAAGCCCCTGGTGGTACGGATACTTTTTCAGAGGTTCGCCGAATTTCTGCGTGGCGAGTTCGCCGATGAGAATCGGAATCCGCGTGTCGCCGGCGGAGGGCGGGCCGGAGACGATATCGACCTTCGCACCGGTGATGCGCTGCAGAATCGCCGCGAGATCCTGCACGGAATCCTGCAAGCGGCGCTGGAGGTCTTCGGGCTTGAGCGTGCTCCAGGTCGGAAGTGTCAAAGGTTTCGCCACGGGATCGGGAACGAGTCGCGGCGCGACAAAGATGGCGCACTTCGCGACGCCGTCGTCGACAAGCTTCAGATCGGCGGCGAACAGGGCGGGAGCCAAGCACAGCCAGCCGACGACGAAGAACATTCCGCGAGGCATGTCGAGAATCTCCGGGGGAAGTCGGGCGAGTTCATTCTGCGGGGAAAACCAATGGAGGTAAACCTCGCGAATGCGAAAAGTGTTCGTCAGAATATGAAGTATCGACGATCACAAGCGAGCGCCGTTTTCTCCTCGCATCGGGGGAAAGATTGCGGTACGGTAATAGGATACGAATATCGTACAAATCGTGAGAACGAGGTGAACATGGTCCGTTGTTCGGTCGCGGCTGTCGTAGCGCTGTGCGCGTTCTCCGGGATCGCATCGGCCCAGATTTCGTATCCGATGATCATGGGCCTCAAGCCGGTCGCCGTGCAGATCGGAACGACGGCGGAGTGCGAGGTCCATTCGCGGTACACGCTGTTCGGCACGCATCAGATTTTCATCACCGGCACCGGCGTGTATGCCGAACCGATTCCGCCGGACGCCGAGGCGGCCAAAAATCCGCAGAACATCACGAAGTTGAAGCTGAAAATCACGGCCGATCCGACGGCCTTGCCGGGCGTGCGTGAGTTTCGCCTCGCGACGCCGACGGGCGCGAGCACCGTGGGGCAACTCGTTATCGTGCGCGATCCGGTGATCGCGGAGAAAGCCGACAACGACGTCAAAGAGAAAGCGCAGGACGTCGTGCTGCCGGCGACATTGTGCGGCACGATCGAAAAGGCCGAGGACGCCGACTTCTACAAATTCCACGCCGAGGCCGGACAGGCGCTGTCGTTCCATGTCCGCTCGCAACGGCTGCAGGACAAGATTCACGACTTGCAGGAGCATTCCGACCCGATTCTGTTCCTGCGGGACGCAACCGGCGGTTTGCTGGCCATGTCGGACAACACGTTCTTCGCCGACCCGTTCCTGGCGCACCAGTTCACCGCGACGGGGGATTATCTGCTGGAAATCCGCGATGTGCGCTACAAAGGGAACGCGTACTGGGAATATTCGATTGAGGCCAACTCGCGTCCATTCGTGGCGAACGTGTTTCCGCTGGCATTGAAGCCGGGTCAGGAGACCACGGTCGAACCCGCGGGTTCGAATTTCGCGGCCGACGCCAAGGTGAATCTGCTGATTCCCGCGGATCCCGCCGCCCGGTCGCCGGTGCTTGGCTTCATGTCCCCCGATTTGACCTGGATGCCACTCTCTATTGGCGATCAGCCTTCGCCTCCGGTGCCGGTACTGGCGACCGATCTGCCGTTCGTCGCGGAAGCGGCCGGAGAGAACAACGATGCGAAGACCGCGATGACGATCAACTTGCCGACGGTCGTCAACGGACGGATGGAAGTTGAAGCCGATCTGGATTGTTATTCGTTCGCGGCGAAGAAGGGGGAGAAGTTCAACTTCGAAGTCTTCGCGCGGCGGGCGCAGTCGAAGCTCGATCCGATTCTGCGGATCATGAACGCCGACGGCGGCGTGCTGCGGGAAGAGGACGACTTCAGCTATGGCAAGACGCAGGCCACGTCGGATGCGAAGCTCGAAGGCTGGGAAGCGCCGGCGGATGGCACGTACTTCCTCGATCTCCGCGACGCCCATCTCCGCGGCGGAGCGGGATTTCCCTATGCTGTCGTCATCACGCCGACGAAGCCGTATTTCGAGCTGATGATCGACACCGACAAGACGCAGTTGACGCCGGGGACGTTCGGCGTGCTGTTCGTGCGGGCCAAGCGGATGCACGGCTTCACGGGGGATGTGCAACTGCACATCGACAAACTGCCGCCCGGCGTAACGGCGTACCCGGGGAAGATTCTCGGCGGGAAGGGGCTCGACGGCGCGATCGTGCTGGAAGCGCCGGCCGGCACGCCGCTCGGGGCCACGAACGTCCGCATTTGGGGGACGGCGACGCATCCACAGGGAGAAGGCCAGCCGCCGCTGGAACTGACGGCGGAGGCTCAGCCGTTCCAGGAAATCTACAATCCGGGAGGCGGCCGCAACTTCTTCTCGGCGGACACGCACGCGGTCAACGTTGGCGCGCCGGGCGACCTGTTGGGCGTCGAAGTCAGCGAGACCGACATCCATCTCAAGCCAGGCGAGACGAAGACGATCGCCGTAAAGCTCAAGCGGGCGGAGAACATGAAACACAACGTCACGCTCGATATGCAGTTCACGCATTTGGAGCAGGTGTTCGCCAGTTCGCTGCCGGAAGGGGTGACGATCAACCGCAGCGCCGGCAAGACGCTGCTGACCGGGGCCGATTCCGAGGGAGCCATCGAATTGAAAGTCGACGCGGCCGCGCCGCCGGTCGAGAAGCAGTTGGGCTCGGTGATGGCGAACATTTCGATCAATTTCGTGATGAAGGCGACTTACAGCAGTGCGCCGATCTATCTGACGATCGACAAAGCGCCGTGATGAGCTCCAAATTCCAAATCACAAGTTCCAAACAAGCCCCAAATCTTAACTTTCGGATTTCCCATTTGAGATTTGGAACTTGGGTGCTGTCGCATGAACGACCCGCTTGCCACGAATGATCGCGCGGGGCTGGACCGCGGGATCCGGCGGTGGCTTACTGTGGCGGCGGTCACGTTCGTGATGGGGCAGGTCGAGCGGCTCTTTCATCACACCGGGGAGACGTTCGGGACGCTGTTGCTTTCCCCCGGCTGCGTGCTCCCCTTTCTGTTCTGGTGGGGCGCGCGCTACTGGTCGGCGGCGTTTTGCGGCGCAGTGGCGACGCTGTTGTTGCTGCCGGGGATCCGGGAGGGCGCCAAGCAATATTCCGCGATTTCGATTCCCGTCCTCTCGGCGGGGTTTGCGCTGGAATTGGTCATCATGGTCTGGCTGTTGCGGGCGTGGGGCGTCCGGCAGGATCTCTCGCGCGGCCGGGACGCGTTATTCCTGATGCTCGCCGCGCTCGTAGGGACGTCGGTGTCGGGCTGGGGCGTCTTTCCGATTCTGTACGGACCGGAAGGCTTGCCGCTGGCGACATTGTTCAAAACGTGCGCGACCTGGTGGCTGATGCTGTTTGTGAGCATCGTGGTCTTCACGCCTGGTTGCCTCACGTGGCGGCGCTGGCTGTCGACCACAGGCAGCGAAAGCCTGTTTTTGACGGCGCTCCTCGTGGGGTTGTGGCTGCTGGAATCGATTGGCTTGCGATTGTGGAATTCTCATGAGCTGATCGCCTCACCGCTGTTCTACGTCAGCCTGCCGCTCGTGTTGTGGGGCGTGTTGCGGTACGGATTGCGGGCGGCGGCGATTGTCATGATCACGACAGCCTGCCTGTCGGCCTACTCCACGGCCCACGATGGCGGCCCCTTCTCGCAGACGGATTCGCTCCTGGCGAACCTGCACCTCAACATGTTTCTGTTGTCGATCGGCGTGACGATCAACTTGATCGGCTGTTTCTCCGAAGAGAGCCAGGCAAGTCTGGAGCGGCTGAAAGTCGAACACGATCTGCTATTGAAGGCCGAGGAGATCGCCGGCGTGGGAAGCTGGCAGTACGACGCCGTGACCCTCGAGGAAAAATGGTCGCAGCAGTTTTACCGCCAGCTGGGACTGTTGCCGGACGAGATTCCGCCGGACATCAACGCCTTTCGCGAGCGGTTCGTCGTACCGGAAGACCAAGCGCGGATGATGCAGTCGTGGCACTCGTTCCTCCGGACGGGCCAGCCGGACCACATCGAAATCCGGATCCGGCGCGGCGATCAGCGCGAACGGGTGATGCTGGCCCAAGGCGACATGCAGCGCGATGCCCGCGGAAAGCTCTTGCGGTTTGTCGGAACGCTGCGCGACGTCACCGAACGGAAGCTCGCCTTGGAAGACCGCCAGCGGATGCAGGACTTGCTCAACAAGGCGGAAGAACTGGCCAAGCACGGCAGCTGGGAAATGGATGGCAACGGCTACATGCCCCGCTGGTCCGAAAACATGTACCGCATCTGCGGCGTGGATAAGAAATCGTTCGATCGGCGGTTCGAGACGTTCCTCAGCAACGTCTGCCATCCCGAGGATCAGGACTATCTGCGGAAGTCGTTCCAGGATTTCGCGCAGGGCGCCGGGTCGGCGCCGAACGAATTCCGCATCGTCCGCATAGACGGCGCCGTGGTCGATGTCCGATTCGACGTGCAAGTCGCCCGGCGGGAGAACGGACAACTCGTCCGCTGTTACGGCACTCTCACCGACATCACCGAACAAAAGCAGTCCGAACGAAGATTAAAGGAAGGCGAGCAGCGCTACCGCATGCTGGCCGATCATGCCGGCGATTTGATCTGCCGGATTCGCGACGACGGGACGTTCGCCTATGCTTCGCCCGCCTGCCGCAAGATTCTCGACTACGACCCGGAGGAACTGTCGGACGAGCGGATGGAGGTGATTGTGGCGCCGGATGACCGCGATTATTGCCGGCAGATGATGCAACGCCTGTTCCGCGGCGAGGACCAATTGACGATTCCCTTCCGCGGCTTGAGAAAAGATAGCTCGATCGTGTGGCTGGAGGGGAAGTCGCAGCGGTTGACGGCGGACGCCGGACGCTGCGAAATCCTGTGCGTCATTCGCGACGTGACCGAACGCCGGGCCCTCGAAGTGCAAGTCGCGCAGGCCCAGCGGCTGGAGGCGATCGGCCGGCTGGCCGGCGGCATCGCGCACGATTTCAACAACATCCTCACGGTGATCAACGGCTACGCCGAAATCCTGGAGACCCGCTTTACCGCCGACGATCAGGAATCGAAGTTCGTCTCCAACATCCTGGAAGCCGGACGGCGCGCCGCGGTGCTCACCCGGCAACTACTGACGTACAGCCGCAAGCAGTTGGTCACGCACGGGCCGGTGAACCTCAACGAGTTGCTGCACAAGCTGGAGCCGTTGCTCAAACCGCTTATGGGCGAGAATTCGGAATTGGTGCTCGAGCTGGATCCGGAACTGCACCTGATCGAGGGGAGCGCCGGCCAGTTCGAACAGGTGATCATGAATCTGGCCATCAACGCCTGCGACGCGATGCCGAAAGGAGGCCGCCTCACGCTGGGCACCTGCAACTGCCGGGTCGAGGCCGCGGGGACGCTTGTCGGCCGGTTGACGCCCGGCCCGTATGCGAAGCTGATCGTGGCAGATACGGGGCAAGGGATGAGCGAATCGGTCAAGTCGCGCATGTTCGAACCGTTCTTTACCACGAAACTAGCCGGCGAGGGGACAGGCCTGGGGCTGGCGACCGTATACGCCACCGTCGAACAGGCCCGCGGCCACATCAGCGTGGAATCGCAGCCGGGCGATGGCACACGGATCGAAATCCTGTTTCCCGCGCAAGCAGTTTCAGCGGAAGTCCCCCTGCCTGCGCCGCCGCGCAAGCGCTCGGTCACGGCGGTCGGCAACCGGCGGATTCTCGTCGTCGACGACGATCCGCACATTCGGTCACTGGTGGAGATGACGCTGAACCTGGCCAACTATCAGGTCGTCACGGCCTCCGATGGCGACGAGGCGCTCAAACTGGTGGAAGCGGGACCGCAACCGTTCGATCTCCTCCTGACCGACGTGGTGATGAAGGGCGTCAACGGCCGCGAACTGGCCGATTCCCTCCGCGCTTGTCATCCTCAACTCCCCGTGATCTTCATGAGCGGCCACACGGATGACGCCGTGCTCCGCAGCGGCGTGCTGCATAACGAAGTCACGTTTCTGCAGAAACCGTTCACCGCGGAAGAACTGACCAGCAAAGTTCAGCAAGTTCTCGCCAAGCAGGCCGCATGACGCGCAACTCCGCTTCGCATCTTCCCGCCGGCATCGATCCCGATCGGCTGGCGCTCGGTATTCAACAGCCCTGGGCGGAGTTGATCCTCCGTGGCATCAAGACGCTGGAAGTCCGCAGCACGAACACCCAGATCCGCGGACGGATCTATCTCTATGCGTCGCAGAGATGCTCGACGTTGCCAGCGTCGCAAACTGCCATCGAGCAACACGCTCTCGATGTCGCAGCGTTACCCAAAGGCTGGCTCGTTGGTTCCGTGGAGCTGGTGGAATCGCGCCCCGCTGAATCGATCGACGCCGCCGCGGCGAGTCTGACTCCGGACCTGTTGACGGACCGCTACGTCTGGCGGTTCGCCGCCCCGGAACGCTTGCCGGAACCGCTCGCGGTGCGGTTTCTGCCTTACGGGGTGTGGTTCTATCCGTTCCAAAGGAGGAACGGGGGGTTGTAGGTTCGGGGTGTCGGGTTGTAGGTTGGCAATACCGGAATCCATTCCTGTATGCATTCCCCCAACCAACAATCCACTACCCACGCCTCCCCATGATCCTCGAAGGCCTCGTCACCACGCTGGATGCCGCTGGGACTTTGAACGTTGCGCCGATGGGGCCGATTGTTCCGGTGGAGTTGACCGCGCTGACGCTGCGCCCGTTCACGTCGTCGCAGACGTACCGCAATCTGAAAGAACGTCCATCCGGGGTCTTCCATGTCGCGGACGATGTGCTCCTGCTCGCGCAGGCGGCGCTCAACCGGTTGCCTGCCGAGCCGGGCACGTTTCCCACCGAACGCATCGCGGGCCGCGTGCTGGCCGACTGCTGCCGCTGGTACGAGTTCGAAATCACGAGTTGCGACGACTCGCAGGAACGGACGCGGCTGGAGGCGAACGTCGTCCATTCCGGCCGCCGCCGTGACTTTTTCGGTTTCAACCGCGCCAAGCACGCCGTGCTCGAAGCCACCATCCTGGCGACGCGTCTGCACCTGCTGCCGGAAAGCGATGTGCGGGCCGAATTGTCCCGTTGGGAGCCGATGGTTCAGAAAACCGCCGGGGAACAGGAAGAATCTGCTTGGCGGCTGGTGACGCAGTATGTCGATGAATGGTATGCGCGCAGCGGCAATGTGTCGTAGATCGGCGGTTCATCCATGCCTCGCTGGTGGCAACGATTTGGCGACTTCCGCCGCGAGGCAATGGCCGAAGAACGGCTGGCGGAGACGGTGCGGCGGCTGGTCGACGACGGAGAGTTGTCGACCGCGACGGCCGAGCGACTGAATCGGACGCTGAGCGATTCCCGCGACGAATTGCAGTATGTCTTCGGACACCTGTGCGCCCATCTCGCGATCGGTGTCGTCTTCTCGTTCGATCTCGTTCCGCTTCCGTTGGGAACCATGGCCCGGGGCGCCTGGGTCGCCGGCAGTCGTCTTGTGGAAACCGCGCAACGGCGGCCCACGCGGGCGGCAGTCCATTCGCTGCCCGTGTTCGGCGTCGCGCTGATTCCGTTCGCCGGCTATTTCGCGTATCTCATCCCGCTGCGGTCGGCCAACGCGGATGCGGCGTACGTCTACGCCAATCACATCGCCTATCTGCGCAGCGGCTGCTCTTTGGAGCGGTCGCTCCAACAGAAGCCTCGCTGGTTGGAACGGATGCTGCGCCGCGTGCTGGGACCGGTGCTCGAAAAGCCGGCCGACGAGGAGACCGTCCCAAGCCAAGCTTGAGGTTTAGAAGACCGGTTTCATGGCGGATGGTGTGTCTCGGCTGTGGTGAACGACGGCAACGTCACGCTAAAATGCCGCTTCGGATTTTCTCACCTCAGCCATGAAGCCGCAGCATGCCGGGCACCCTCTTCACCCGCGTCCACATCCTTGACGCCACCGGAACGCCGCCCTATCCCGGCGAAGTGCTGGTGGAAGGCAACCGCATCACAAAGATTCATCGCGGCCCGCCGGCGTTGCCGCGCGAGAGCGCGCAGGTCATCGACGGCGGCGGCACATCAACCTTAATGCCCGGCCTGATCGAATCGCATTCCCATCTCAGCATCGACAACACCGACGACCTCGCGCAGATCGGCCTGATTCCGCCCGAAGAAACGACGCTGATCGCTGCGCGGAACGCGAAGCTCTATCTCGACTGCGGCATCACGAGCTGTCTCAGTGCCGCCGCGGCGAAACCGCGGATCGATGTCGTGATCCGGAATGCCATCAACGCGGGGCAGATTCCGGGACCGCGTTTGCTGGCTGCTACGCCGTGGCTCACGGTGACGTCCGGGCTCGGCGATCTGCGGAAGCTCCACATGCCGCATCTCGATTCAATGGCCATCGTGCTCGACGGCCCGGAAGCGTTTCGCCAGAAGGTCCGGGAGTTGATCCGCGAAGGGGTCGACATCGTCAAGCTTGTGATTTCCGGCGATACGTTCGTGCCCCACGCCAATTCGCACGCCACGGTGATGAGCGAGGCGGAAGTCGCCACGGCGGCGGAGGTGGTCCACGCGCACGGCAAGCGGATGAGCGCCCACGCCCGCAGCGCCGGGGCCGTCAAACTCTGCGTGAAGCACGGTGTGAAAGTGATCTATCACGCGAACTTCCTTGACGAGGAAGCCACCGAGATGCTCGTCGCGCACAAAGACCGGTTATTCATCAGCCCGAACATCGGCTTCACGGCGATCGCGAGTTACGAGGGCCAGCAGTGGTTTACGGAGGAGCAAGTCGTGCGCTACGGTTTCCGCGAAGAACTCGCCGCGGCGGCGAAAGGGTTACAGGAACTCAAACAACGCGGCGTGCGGATTCTCGGCGGCGGCGACTACGGTTTCGGTCTGACGCCGCATGGACAGAATGCCCGCGATCTAGGGCACCTGATCAAATACTGCGGCTTCACGCCAATGGAAGCGATCCTGTCCATGACGAAGTTCGGCGGCGAAGCGATGGACTTGCCGAACGAACTCGGCCAGGTGCGCGAGGGGTTTCTCGCCGATCTGCTGCTCGTCGACGGCGACCCGCTGGCCGATACGAACATTCTTTTGGATCGCGACAAGCTGGTCGCCGTGATGAAAGACGGTGCGTTTCACAAGCGGCCGTGAGCGCGATCGGGCGGAACGCCCAGAGTCTTCGTTGAGCGTGTCGAGTGGGCTAAAAACCACGCCCTTCGCAAAGCCTCAGGGCGTGCCACCCGAATCGAAAAGCGTCCCTGTAGCAGCGATTCGCACCGATCCAAAAAAAGAAACCCTCTCCCGTCAGCGATTTCAGACGTGTATGCGGTGAGCATTCGCGTCGGATTTCGCAGACGGGGAAGGGCTCGTCCCCCCCGGTCATCGCCGTCACTGGCCCCAGGACGGCGATGGCACGAGAAATCGCAGAGATATCAAGCGGTCGGCTCAACAGCGGCAGAACAGGCTACTGGTCGTAGACTTCGTCGCCCGACATGCCTTCCAACTGAGCCTGACGTTCCATTTTGTAGCGTTCGAGAGCGCGGATCTGATTCGCCAATTTGGTTTCCGGTCCGGCCGGGAAATACTGGACGTCGTCTTCCAGGTAGTAGGCGGAAGGCAACGTCTGCCCGCCGACGGTCGTTTGCAGGCACCCGGTGGAGCACGCGCAGAGCGCCAGCCCGCAGGCCAAGCTCCACAAACGGCTGGTTCCGACGACTTGCAGATTCATGCCAGCTTCCTTGCAACAACCGCAAACGTTGGTGTGGACAGCGCCAGACAATCGGGGCGAAATCCATCACGCCAGAACTATCATCGACTCTCCAGGCCGGAAACTTCGGCAGAACTCGTACAATCGCTCCAAATTCTCAGGCTTTCGGTTGCGAACCCGCAAGCGTTGGTCCAGTGGCTTGTGTTGCAAGCGACTGCTCATCAATGAGTTGCGATAATTTTTTGAGCCAGATCGACTGGCGATTCGATACCGTCGATTTCCACGGCCTGGCATTCTTCCAGGTTGCGGAACCACGTTCCTTGCCGCTTCGCGAATTGCCGGGTCCGGGTCTGAATTTCCGCGATGACCTTTGCGGGGGGATGCTGGACACCGGTCTCTGACGTGATTTCCAGCCAATCCAGCACCTCTTTATATCCCAGTGCTTGCCGGGCGGTGCGGCCGAGGGGGGGGATCCGCCGCTGAAGCTGCCGGACTTCTGCCAGCAAACCATCGTCGAACATGGCTTCGACGCGGCGATCAATCCGCTGATAGAGCCACTCCCGAGGCGGGGAGAGCCAGAAAACGTGCCGCGGGCGCTGATCGAGTGGCAACGGCCCCTGTTGCTGCTGTTCGGAGAGCGGCTGGCCCGTCAATTCAAAGACCTCGATGGCTCGAATCACACGGCGGACATCGCGGGGGTGCAGGCGGTTTGCCGTCGGCGGATCGATTTGCCGCAGTCGATCGTGCAACTTGGCCTCGCCGTGTTCCTGCACTTCGAGTTCCAGGCGTCTCCGCAAGTCCCAATCCGCCGGCGGCCCCTGGAACACACCGCGCAGGATCGAGCGCAGATAAAGACCCGTTCCTCCGACGAACAGCGGCGTCCGGTCCCTGGCGAGAATCTCCTCGCAGACGGTTTTCGCCACCAGCAGGTACTCTGCGACGCTGAATTCCTCGTGCGGATCGATCACATCCAGCAGATGATGCGGTACTTCCGCTTGTTCAGCGGCCGTGGCTTTCGCCGTCCCGATGTCCATGCCCCGGTAGAGTGTCATGGAATCGAGGCAGACGATTTCCGCGTCGATCCGCTTCGCCAGTTCGATACCGACGGCGGTTTTTCCCGCGGCGGTCGGCCCGGCGAGAAACCAGCAGCGGCGAAGGATTTCCGGCGTCAGGTGCATCGTTTGCGACTCAGCCTCTTCGTGTTCGAGCCGGTTCAATTCGGCCAGATTTCGCGCACAAAGCGCGCATTTTTTGCTGCCATTTTAGGCATCCTGCCGGCTGGCAGTGAGTAGCGAATTGCGGGAAATCTGGTAAAGTTGTGACTCCGCGCTTTCCCGTCAAGGATGGTATGCCGATTGCCCGCGTTGGCGGCGCGGTGTGCGCTCGAACCATCTGTGTTGAGGACAGGAACCCATGACCGTCAGTAGTGCTCGCATGAATGCCATTTCCGCCGTCACGAATTACAAACCGATTTCCGAACCCCTGAACTTCGCTGCGACCCCCACCGGCGACCTGTTCGGAGCCAACGTCTTCAGCCTGAAGGTGATGAAGGAGCGGCTGCCGAAAAGCGTTTTCAAATCGGTGCTCAAGACGATTGAAGCCGGCGAGCCGCTCGCCGGCGACGTCGCCGACACGGTCGCCTCGGCGATGAAGGACTGGGCCATCGAAAAAGGGGCCACGCATTACGCCCACGTCTTTTATCCTCTCACAGGCCTCACGGCGGAAAAGCATGACAGCTTTTTGACGCCGGATGGTCAAGGGGGCGCGATCAATGAATTCAGCGGTTCGCAACTCATTCAAGGCGAACCCGACGCTTCGAGCTTTCCGTCCGGCGGCATCCGCGCCACGTTCGAAGCCCGCGGCTATACCGCCTGGGACGTGACCAGCCCGGCGTATATCCTCGAAAATCCGAACGGTACGACGCTCTGTATTCCCACGGCGTTCTTCTCCTGGACAGGGGAAGCGCTCGATAAGAAGACGCCGTTGCTCCGTTCGATGAAGGCCATCAATACGCAGGCCCAACGCATTCTGAAGATCTTCGGCCACAAGTCGATCGGCATGGTGACCGCCACCGCCGGGCCGGAGCAGGAATACTTCCTGATCGACCGGAACTTCTATTTTGCGCGGCCCGATCTGATCAATGCCGGCCGCACGCTGTTCGGCGCCGCGCCGCCGAAGGGGCAGGAATTCGCCGACCAGTATTTCGGCGCGATTCCCGACCGCGTCCTGGCTTGCATGCTGGAGACCGAACGCGAGCTCTACAAGCTCGGCATCCCGGTGAAAACGCGGCACAACGAAGTTGCCCCGAGCCAGTATGAAATCGCTCCGATCTACGAGAACGCCAACGTCGCGACCGATCACCAGCAACTCCTGATGCTGACGTTGAAACGCGTCGCCCAGAAGTACGGCATGGAATGCCTGATGCACGAAAAGCCGTTCGCCGGCGTGACCGGCTCGGGCAAGCATCTCAACTGGTCGCTTGGCAACAGCACGCAGGGGAATATGCTCGATCCCGGCCGGACGCCGCACGAGAACATGCAGTTTCTCGTCTTCTGCGCCGCCGTCATTCGGGCCGTGCACAAGCATGCGAAGCTGCTGCGGGCCGTCGTGGCACACGCCGGCAACGACCACCGTCTGGGGGCGAACGAGGCTCCGCCGGCGATCATCTCGATCTTCCTGGGGGATCAACTCACCGACGTCTTCGAGCAGATCAAGAAGTCGGGCGCCGCGACGACGAGCAAGACGCCTGGAGTGATGACGGTCGGCGTCGATACGCTGCCGCCGCTTCCCCGCGACGCCGGCGACCGCAACCGTACCAGCCCGTTTGCCTTTACCGGCAACAAGTTCGAGTTCCGGGCCGTCGGTTCGAGCCAGTCGCTGGCCGGTCCGCTGGTCGCGCTGAACACGATCATGACGGAAGCCCTCGACGACATTGCCACGGAACTCGAGAAGGAAGTCGGTTCGGATCCGGCGAAGCTCGCCCCCGCCGTGCAGAAGTTGCTCAAAAAGATCATCGACGACCACGGCTCAGTGATCTTCAACGGCGACGGCTACTCCGAGGATTGGCACAATGAGGCGGAGAAGCGCAAGCTGCCGAATCTCAAGCAGACGGTCGATGCGCTCCCGGCGATCACGGAAGACGCCGTGATCAAGATGTTCGAGAAGTACAAAGTTCTGAGCAAGCGGGAACTACAGAGCCGCGAGGACATCTACTTCGAGCAGTACGTGCTCACGCTGAACGTTGAAGCCAAGCTAACGCACGAGATCGCCAAGACGATCATCTATCCGGCCGCCGTCCGCTATCAAAGCGAACTGGCCCAGTCGGCCGTCAACTGCAAGGCGGCGGGAGTCGATTTCGACCGCAGCGTGCTCGACAAGGTAACCGGGCTGGTCAAATCGCTCGTCGAGAAGATGAACGCTCTCGAGCATCAGTTACCCGGTTCCGGCGGACACGGCGTGTCGAACCCGAAGGAAGCCGCCAAGCACTGCTTCCAGGACATGAAGCCCGCCATTGAGGGCGTGCGGGAAGTCGTCGATGAATTGGAAGGCATCGTGGCCGACGACCATTGGCCTCTGCCGACGTACCAGGAAATGCTGTTCATCAAGTGAGGACGGCTGAGGGCTGAAAACTAAGGGCTAAGGGACAGAAAATATCCTGTTCCTTAGCCTTTTTTGTTTGTTTCTCAGTGATCGGCCGATTTCCACAATCCTGCTTCTGGAGACAGATCGTGCCCCATCCGACGAAACGAGGCCTCGCGTTCGGCCTGACGACCATCGCCATGCTGGTCTCGAGCGCGACGCAGCCGGCATCGGCGCAATCGCTGGTCAAAACCTTTCACAAGACTGTGCAGGTCGGCGACCTCGACATCTTCTACCGCGAGGCCGGTCCAAAAGACGCTCCGGCGATTTTGTTGTTACATGGATTTCCAACCAGCTCGCAGATGTTCCG
>CAZDGB010000043.1:0-29453 GCA_964504645.1 uncultured Planctomycetaceae bacterium
GAGCTGCGCCAGTTCCGAGATCCGCATACCGGTGAGTCCCAACGTCAGCAGGATGTTGGCCCGACCAGGCCGAAAACACGTTCGGCGTCACACTCGACGAACTGCACCGGCGGTTCGCCGGTTGCTGACCCGTGCGGAATGGCCTGCCATTTGCTTCCTAAGTCGTGGATCAACTTCGACAATTCCTCTAAAGGATTGACCGATGACCATGAAACCGGAACAGAAACTGGCTGATCTGCTGCAAGACTTTCAAGTGGCGATGCTGACATCGCAGACTGCCCAAGGACAACTCCGGGCGCGACCCATGGCCGTCGCGGAGGTGCAGGCCGACGGGACCATCTGGCTCATCACTCAGCGTCACTCGCCCAAAGTTGACGAAATCCAGCGCGAACACCAGGTCTGCGTCACGATGCAGTCGAGCACGAAATATGTTTCGATCAGCGGCGTGGGGACGTTTGTGGAAGATCGCGCCCGGGTCGGACAGCTCTGGAGCGAATATTGGAGAATCTGGTTCCCAGGCGGGAAAGACGATCCGACGCTGATCCTCTTGCGCATCGACGGCCACGTCGGCGAGTATTGGGACAACAGCGGTTCCAGCGGGTTGAAATACCTGATTGAGGCCGGCAAGGCCTATCTGAGCGGCACGCGCCCCAATGTCGATACCGATCCCAAAATCCATGGCAAGGTGCAGATGTCGTGAGTGAGTTCGGTTTTCTGTCGGCGCGCCCGGCCACGCGGGCGGTGAGCCTTAAGACCGACAAACAGGAGCGCGAGCGCAGCTACGCTCGAGGCCAGCAGGCAATCGGCTTCCAGGGCGTGCCCGAGAAAGGCCCAGCGCAGTCCGCCGATCATGCCGACCAACGGATTGAACGCATAAAGCAGGCGATAGTCGTCGGGGGCGGCTGAAAACGGGAACACCAACGGACTGGCGAGCATTCCCAGCGGGACCAGCCAGACGATCGCATGGCTCAGGCGACACTTGAAAGTCGCGAGCCGCGAAAAGAGGGCGCCGATGCCGAAGGCAGCCAGCGAAATCCCCCAAACGAACAGCGGCGCAAAGGCGATGCGCGAAGTGATTGGCACATGGCAAGCTAGCATTAGGCCCAGCATGGTCCCAAACCAGTCAAAGCAATCGCCGAGGCTCAAGCGGGGAAAATCAGCCTGGCCGCTCTCCGCGAGACGGACGAAGAACAGGCGCGACGTCAAAAGCCCCACATGGAAACATAGAACGGACGCTGCATTGAAGGGCGTGAATCCGCTCAAGTCCACCAAATCGAACAGGAATGTCAGCATCGGAATTCCCCTCGCCGACCAGCGGGGAAACAAATGCGAGCGAATCCCATTCCCTGCGCACGAATGTGGAATTTAAGGCGGCTGGCGTGTCCCGGCACGCTCCTTGCTTACTAAGCACGCGGATCTGGCAAAAGACAAAAACCTGATTTATGAGGAGAGCATCGTGGCCACTCGACACACACCGGATTCGAATCGTGATCCCATCACTGGCACGCCGGGAGCGCATCCCGTAGCGACGGGGGTCGGCACGGCCGTCGGAGGCGCGGCGGCGGGAGCCGCAGGCGGAGCCGTCGGTGGACCCATCGGGGCAGCCGTGGGAGCGGTCGTGGGCGGAATCGTGGGGGGAGCCGCGGGAGCGGCGTTGGGCGAAGAAGTGGATCCGGTGGCCGAAGATCGGTATTGGCGGGAGACTTATCCGACGCGTCCCTACTACGCCGAAGACGTCTCGTATGACGAGGTTCTGCCAGCTTACCGGTACGGATGGGAATCACGGGAGCGGTTCCACGACCAGTCGTTCGACGACGCCGAGAACACCCTGCAGGCCGGCTGGGAGGAAACGGAACACGATGCCCGCCTGGGATGGGAAATGGCGCGCGACGCCGTTCGGGACGCGTGGGATCACGCCGGCGCCAAACCGAGACGCGTTCCGCGTTAGAAACAATTCTCGACCGGCTCATGAAATCTCGTGAACAGACACCATCGTCTGCGGCCCGATCCGATCCCGGCCAGCGCGATCGTCAGGCGGCGCGTACGGCGCGCTTGAAATACGTGAGCGACTCCGGGCCGGGGATTCGGCGTCGCCGCCGCGGACGATCGTTCGCGTATGTCAACACCCGGCGGCAGCCGATCCGGAATCGCAAGACTCTGGATCGGATTCAAGCCCTGGTGATTCCTCCTGCGTGGGAAGACGTCTGGATCTGCCCCGATCCGCAGGGACATATTCAGGCCACTGGAGTCGACGCGCGCGGTCGGAAGCAATACCGCTATCACGACCGCTGGCGCAAAGTTCGTGACGACGCCAAATACGAAGCGTTATTGCGCTTCGCCCAGGCATTGCCCCGCATTCGCCGCCGAGTGCAATCCCATCTTAAACGTCGGGGCTTGCCGCGCGAGAAGGTCCTGGCCGCCGTGGTGAAGCTCCTGGAGACCACGCTGATCCGCATCGGCAATGACGAGTATGCTGCGCAGAATCACTCGTTCGGACTGACGACGATGCGCAACCGTCACGCCCGCGTGAACGGGCGAAGAATCTGCTTTAACTTCAACGGAAAGAGCGGTGTCGCTCACGAAATCGATCTCCACGAGCCCCGTCTGGCGCGCATCGTCGAAAAGTGCCAGGAGCTTCCCGGCCAGGAATTGTTCCAGTACGTCGACGCCGAGGGCGAGATCCGGGACGTCGGTTCCCAGGATGTCAATTCCTATCTGCGCGAGATCAGCGGCGAGGATTTCACGGCGAAGGATTTCCGCACGTGGGCCGGCACGGCCCTCGCCGCACAAGCGCTGCGCGAATTCGAAGACTTTGATTCCGACGCGGCCGCGAAGCGCAACATTCGCCAGGCGATCGAACACGTCGCCAAGCGCTTGGGCAATACGTCGGCGGTGTGCCGCAAATGCTACATCCACCCGGCCATCTTCGATGCCTACATGGATCATTCGCTGGTCTCGACGTTAAGGCAAAGAGCGGAACAGGAACTTCGCTCTCCGCTCACGAGGTTCACCGCCGCGGAAGGAGCCGTGCTCGCGTTGTTGCAACGCCGGATGAAACGGCGCTCGCAGGTTGCGAAGGCAGGGCGCTCGTCCGCACGCCGGTCTCTGCCGATCGGAGCGAATAGGAGAATGTGATGAACAAGCTTTCGAAGAATCTGCTTCTCGGCGCCGGAACCGCGATTGGCCTGTCCTGGATGGCGCGCCGTCTGTCCGAGTCGGGTTATTCCTTTCGCGACAAAGTCGTGGTCGTGACGGGAGGCAGCCGCGGTCTCGGCCTGGAGATGAGCCGCATCTTCGCTGCCGAAGGAGCTCGGTTGGCGATTTGCGCCCGGACCGCCGCACAACTCGACCGGGCCGTGCACGAGTTAAGCCGTTGGACGCCTGACGTCTTGGGACAAGTCTGCGATGTCACCGACGAGCAAGCCGTACGGCAATTTGTTTCCGCGCTTGAGACCCGCTGGAGCCGCATCGACGTTCTCGTGAATAACGCCGGCGCTATTCAAGTCGGTCCTCACGATTGCATGACGGTGAACGACTACGAGGTATCGCTCGCAACCCATTTCCGCGGCCCGCTTTTCCTGACCCAGGCCGTGCTGCCGATCATGCGCCGGCAAGGCGAGGGACGGATCGTCAACATTTCCTCCATCGGTGGGCAGATCGGCGTGCCTCATCTCTTGCCGTATGTCGCCGGAAAATTCGCCCTGCGGGGATGGTCGCAAGCCCTGACGACGGAGCTGCGCAAATACGGCATCCGAGTGACCACGGTCACGCCCGGTCTCATGCGGACCGGCAGCCCTCGCAACGCCAATTTCAAAGGCCGACACCAGGAAGAATATTTGCTTTTCAGCGTCAGCGGCTCGTTGCCGTTCACGGCGGTGCATTCCACCGTCGCAGCGCGCCGAATTGTGGAGGCCTGCCGTCGCGGCGCTCCGGTGGAATCCGTCACCTGGACCAGCGGCATCGCCGCGAGACTGAATGGATTGTTTCCCAGCCTGATGACGCACGTCATGACCGCGATCGATCCGTATTTGCCGGACTCGCGCGGAGGAAGCCGGCAGTCGAAGAAGGGCTGGCAAAGCGAATCGGAATGGTCGCCTTCGTGGCTGACCCAATTGAACGAACAGGCAGCGGTTCGCAACAACGAGCACTGAGCGGCGCTCCTCAGGCCGCTAGACAGGAACATCAGTTCGCCGCTCTACGCCGACCTCAGCGCGGAGTTGGCCGGCATCGAACGCTGGACCGATAGCGAGATCGAGCGGATCATCCCACGGTTGGCCAAGGAGACCGGCAGGGACGACTCCTTTCGGAACCCGATGGCCAACCTTCAGCCATTTCGACCGCCTGGATTGACGACACCGATCGCTGTCGAGACGATGTTCGATAATCTCCGCTAGCTGCTAACCGCCCACCCTCCATTGCAGGCAAACACGGTTTCAGGTGGATGAGCGAGGATCGGCGATCGCGACCACATCCCAGAAACCTATCTGCTTGAACACCGCTTAGGACCAACCGATGTGGGCTCAGACAATTGCGCCGCTCCTATTGCTCGGGCCGTCGCTGACCTTTGCGGCCGAACCACAACCTGTTGCAGATACTGTCTATCGCCGCGGCGCCGTCTACACCGTCGATGCGGTGCGGAGTTGGGCCGAAGCGGTGGCGATCCATTCCGGTCAGATCGTGTACGTCGGAACCGACGCCGGTGTTGCTGACTGGATCGGAGAAAATACTCAGGTCATTGATCTGGATGGCAGGATGGTCCTGCCCGGATTTCACGATGTCCACGTGCATCTGGTCGGCGGCGGGATCGAGTTGGGCGAATGCGATCTCAACGGCAAAACAGATCTCCAGGAGATTCTGGAGACGATCCGTCAATATGCGGCGAAGCATCCGGAAAAGCGCTGGATTCGTGGCGGCGGTTGGGCGCTAACGATTGAAGGGGGAAATCCTCATAAAGCGTTACTCGATGACATCGTCTCCGATCGACCGGTGATTCTCGGCGCCTTTGATGGGCATACATCCTGGGCTAACTCTCAAGCGTTAGAGCTGGCAGGGATAACCAAAGACACGCCGGATCCGCCGCGAGGACGCATCGAACGCGATCCGATCACCGGTGAACCAACGGGGACGTTGCGCGAAGCTGCCAGCCGCCTTGTGACGGATAAAACGCCCCCGTACATGCACGAGGAATCGGTCGCCGGCCTTCGACGCGGCCTGGAATTGGCGAGGCGCTTCGGTATCACCTCGATCCAGGAGGCGTCAGTCGACGCGCGGCATCTCAAGGCCTTTAACGAACTCGATCAGACGAGCGAATTGACTGTGCGGACCGTTGCCGCAATGAGGATCGATCCGGTTCGACCGATGGCCCAGGTTCCGCAGTTGGTCGAATGGCGTTCCAAGTTTCACAGCCAGCGCCTGCGAACGACGGCGGTGAAGATTTTCCAGGACGGCGTCATCGAATCCAAAACGGCCGCTTTGCTGGAGCCGTATTCGGGAAGTCCGGATCACGAACGAGGTTGGTTGAATTTCGAGCCGGAGGAACTTAATCCTCTGGCCGCAGAGTTGGATCGTCTCGGTTTCCAAATCCATGTTCATGCGATCGGCGATCGCGGCATCCAAAGTTCGCTCGACGCGCTGGAATTCGCCCAGGCCCGCAATGGCCGCCGTGACTCGCGGCATCATCTCGCTCACATACAGCTGTTTGACCCGCCAGATATCGCCCGGTTTCGTCGCTTGGGCGCTGTGGCGAACTTTCAGCCCTTCTGGGCGTATGCCGATCCTTACATCGTCGACATGACGTTGCCAATCCTGGGGCCGGACCGGTCGCGCTGGTTGTATCCCCTCCGCAGCGTCGCCAATAGCGGCGCGGTGATCGCCTGCGGAAGCGACTGGTCGGTCTCGTCAATGAACCCGCTCGATGCGATTCAGATCGCAGTGACGCGTCGGGGCCTGACGGATGGCCCCGGTCCCGCCTGGATTCCGGAAGAAGTGGTCGACCTTCCGACAATGATCGCGGGTTACACCATCAATGGGGCTTACGTGAATTTTCAAGAGACCGAAACCGGCTCCCTCGAAGTCGGCAAGTTCGCCGATCTTGTCGTGTTGGACCGCAACCTCTTTGAGATCCCCCCGCACGAAATTCACCGCACGAAAGTGCTCCTCACCATCCTCGAAGGCCAAACCGTGTTTCAGGCAGACGATTTCCCATGAGCGTATCCGATCTCGTCCAGCGTTTTTCCGATGGCACCCGGCTTTCTCAGGAATCGTCAACATGACATTTCGCAGGTTGTACCGCCTTTCCGCTCTCACAATTCTTCTCGGAACCGCGGTCGGACAAGATCAAGTTGTTCGGGATGTTCGGCTTCCTGGCACGGATGAGAAGATTTTTTGCGCGGTATATCAACCAAAGCCTCACCCGGAAGGTCAGGCAGGTTTGATCATCCATTTGTATGGAAGCGGTGGCTCACATACGGATTTCAACGTCGGTCGTCCTCCGTATGAAAACTTCCGCAAGTTCGTTGCCGAGCGGGGGTACTGGCTCGTCGTGCCGGAATTGGGGCCAAAACACTGGATGAACGAATCTGCCTGCCAGCGAGTTGATGCCGTCATCAAGCAGTGGATCAATCGGGAAAATGTCGATCCAGAACGAGTGCACCTCATCGGCACCAGCATGGGAGGCGGTAGCAGCTTGTTGTACGTCATGCGCCGCCCGGGGAAAGTTCGATCCGTAATCGCGGTCTTTCCCATGACGGACTTTACCCGCTGGCTTCAAGAGCAACCGGGATACCGGCAGCGGGTCGAAGATGCTCATCAAATCTCAGATTCCAATCGTGCGGAAATGCTGGAAACGATCTCGCCGTTAGTTCATCTCGAGGCGTTTCGTCGGACACCAGTCTTGCTACTGCACGGAGCGAAGGACCCTGTCGTCAAAGCGGAGCATAGTCGCGACTTTGCCGCCGGCCTTCGCAGCAAAGGTTATTCCGTGGTTTACCGAGAAGCGGCGGACGAGATTCACCGGGATGAGATTGCCGGCCCATTTCAGCAGGAACTGGCCGACTTCTTGACGAAACCGCTGCCTATTACGGGGAAGACGTCGGATTGGCATGGGTTCACTCGTCACGATTTTGAGGTCGAAGGCAAATCCGTACTGGTTGTCGCTCCTGACGAACCGGCTCCCGGACGACCTTGGGTCTGGAATGGAGAATTCTTTGGCCACAAGCCGGAACCGGATATTGCGCTGCTCCAACGTGGATTTCACATCGTCTACATGCAGGTCCCGGATTTATTGGGGTGTCCCAAAGCTGTCGCCCATTGGAACGACTTTTATGACGTGCTGACCCGAAACCATGGTCTCGCCAAGAAAGCGGCTCTGGTTGGTCTCAGTCGCGGCGGGCTCTACTGTTACAACTGGGCGGCCGCCAACCCCGATAAAGTGGCTTGTATCTACGGCGATGCGCCCGTCTGCGACTTTAAGAGCTGGCCCGGTGGTAAAGGCAAGGGGCAAGGGAGCTCGCGCGATTGGGATTTGGTCTTCCAAGTTTATGGCTTTCAAAACGAAGCCGAAGCTCTCGCGTATGACAAAAATCCGGTGGACAACCTCTCCGCACTGGCCAAACACAAGGTTCCCCTACTGCACGTCTACGGCGACGCGGATGAGGTCGTCCCCTGGGACGAGAATACGGGCCTCTTGGCTGAGCGCTATCGTGCCTTGGGAGGAGACATCACTTTGATTGCCAAAAAAGGTGTGGGACATCATCCCCATGGTCTTGACGACCCTACTCCGATCGTGAAATTCATTGTGCAACATTCCTTGCCGTGAGATGACCATCGGCAAAGAAGTTTCCGATCCTCTCCTATTGCCTTAATGAGTGAATGATGTCAGACGATTCATTCGCGCCGAATCGACGGGATGTGCTGCGCAGCGCGATCGCGGCATCACTCGCGCCAAACGTACTTGCCAATGACGGCGGTAGAGCGAGCGGTGACAATCCAATCGTTGCAGAGAATGCTGAACCTGGCCATCGCGATTGGCAACTGACGCGGATCAGCATGGATCGCATCGGGGGCATTCGCTCGCCTCAGATCGAAGGCTATTGCTCAAAGCAAAGCGTCGTTGCAGGGGAAACGATCGAATTCAAGATCAGCGTCGATCCGGCGGCTCCATTCCAGATCGAGATTTTCCGGATGGGGTACTACGGAGGCGCCGGAGCTCGGTTGATGCGGACCCTCGGCCCGCTCGCCGGCAAACCGCAGCCTTTGCCCGAAGTCGGGTCGCAGCGTTTGCGGGAATGCCGTTGGGAAACGAGCGCCGAGCTAACGATCGCTCCCGAGTGGACGAGCGGCGTCTATCTCGGCCGGCTGACGACGCTGACCGACGACCAGGGGACCGGCTACTGCCAAAGCTATGTCATCTTCATCGTCCGCGATTCTCGCCCAGCCGACGTCGTTTTCCAATGCAGCGATAATACGTGGCAAGCCTACAATCAGTGGCCCGATACGTTCTCGCTCTACACAGATCCACGGGCAGCCCACGCGCCCGATGTGTCCGTGTCATTCGATCGACCTTACTCGCGATTTCCGTTCCTTATCGACGCGCCGCAATCGGTCGGGTCGGGCGAATTCCTGTTGTGGGAGTTTCCGCTCTGTTACTGGCTTGAGCAGCATGGCTACGACATCACGTATTGTTCGAACAGCGATGTGCTGACTCCGGAAGCCGCGACGCGCGGCAAGGCGTTCCTGAGCGTCGGGCACGATGAGTACTGGGACTTGAGGCAATTCGAGTCTCTGCAGGAAGCCGTGCGGCGCGGCGTGAACCTGCTGTTCTTTTCGGCAAATGTGGCGTACATGATGTCGCCCTTCACGCCCTCCAGCGACGGCCGGTCGCGGCGGATCATCACCCGCGCCGGCCCGTACGGCGAACTCTCCGACGCAGAGAAAAAAGCGTACCCCGATATTCTCGGCCCGTTCCGCGTCGCCGGCCCGGACGAAGGGCAACTCATCGGCGCAAGAACCGTCGTGCCTTTCAACGGCAGCGGCGATTGGATCTGCGCGAAGCCCGATCACTGGCTCTTTGCCGAGACTGGCATGCAGCAAGGGGACCGCATTCCGGGGCTCGTCGGCTGGGAATTTCATGGCGATCCGGCGGGTTTGCCGGGATTGGAAGTCGTCGGCGAAGGGAACGTCCGCTCGTGGGGGACGACGCCGGGCCGGTGGGCCGCGACGATTTATCCCGGACCGAAAGGGAATTTCGTGTTTAACGCGTCGACCATCTGGTGGGCGCAGGGCCTGTCCTCGCCGCCGGGCCATATACTTCCGTGGTCGCACTGGTCGCGGCCACACGGTCCGGACGAGCGAGTTCAGAGGATGACGCATAACCTGCTCCAGCGCGCCGTCAATTAGAAAAATCTATCTGCGCGCTCCCGTCAGTCGTTGAAGGATTTCAGATGCTCTGCTTTCGTATCTTGACGGCGTCGATGCTCGTTTGCCTGGGAATCAATCTGACCGGAAAGGCGCAGGAAGCTCGCCAGGCTCCGCCCGGATTGTTCAAGGACTTGGACGACGAACTGCTGGGCGACGCCCACATCATTCGGGGCAAGCAACTCTTCATCGACGATCACCTCATCGACGAGGTGCGCGGACTGACGAAGAAGCTGAACCAGCCGAAGAAACATCCGCAGAATCCGGTTTTACTCCAGGATCGCCCGTGGGAAGACGCCGGCCCCAGTTACGGCACTGTGATCTATGACCAGGAAGAGCGGCTCTTCAAGATGTGGTATGAAGTCCTGAGCCAGACTGGCGGAACGGGGAAGATTTCGGAGACTCGCCTCTGTTATGCCACATCGAGCGATGGCATTCATTGGGACAAGCCGTTGATCAACACCGAACAAGGGACCAATGTCATATCTCCGCCCGACGTGCGACACTTTATGATCTGTGCGATCTTCAAGGATCGGCACGAGCGCGACCCTCAGAAGCGTTACAAGATTCACTATGTCTGCTCGCCGGATGGTTCCGCGCCAAACGCCATCAATTTGCCCGAGTATTTCAAATCGTTACAGACCAACGTTGGTTGGTCTGCCGATGGACTTCATTGGACAGCGGCGCCCGAAGCGCCCCACATCCCGTTCAGCGACAGCCCCAGTTGCCCGTTCTGGGACGTTCGCCAACAGAAATATGTGTCTTACCTGCGTTACGGTCCCCCAAATACGCGGAAAATCAGTCGGATCGAAAGCGACGACTTCCTGCACTGGTCTCCGAAGATCACCGTGCTCAAGCCTGACAAAATCGACGCGCCGTTGGCGACGCAGTTCTATCAGACATCGTTCATGCCCTATGAGGGAGCATACGTGGGGCTCGTGACGGCCTATCATGGCGAATCATTGCTGCCGATTCCGGACGATAAGCCGTGGATGGATCGCAAGAACATTCAACTGGCGTACAGCCGCAACGGACTGACGTGGAATCGTGTAGGACGAAATGGGGCGCTGTCTGCTGAAAAGCGCGCCGATCCCGCGGTCGATTGGAAACAGGAAGCCTTGGACGCCGCTTTTATCCCCTACGGGGAGATTCATCGCGATTGGGATTGGGGAACGATCTCAACAGTGTATTCGCCGGAGCCGATTGTGGTGGGGGACGAAATCTACCTGTATTACACCGGCATTAACGCCAAAAATTGGTGGACGTTCTCTGGCGATCCGCCGAAGCAAGATCCGTCGATCAAAGAGCCAAAGAAGGGAGTCGGATTGGCCCGCTTGCGCCTCGACGGGTTCGTTTCCGTGGAAGGAGATGGCGCGCTGACGACCAAGACGCTCGTATTTTGCGGCGATAAGTTGGAAGTCAACGCCGATGCCGAAGGGGGAATGGTTCGAATCGAAGCGTTGGATGCAACTGGAGCGCCGATTGCAGGATTCGGCATCGCGGACTGCGACCCGATCCAATCCGACAACGTTCGACATATCGTCGCTTGGAAAGGCAACTCGGATTGTCAGCTTCTCCAAGGCCGTCCGATCCGATTGCGGTTTCATCTCCAGAAAGCCAAACTGTTCGCGTTCGCACCGCGGATCAAGCTCAACCACTACCTGCCGTCGTATGATTGATGCTCTCGCCATGGAGAAACTGCATTATGCGTCAACCACGCTGCGGGTCGACATGCCTTGCTTTTATCATTGTAACCGCCGCGTTTTCCCCGTTGACGGCTGAAGAATTCACACCGCCGCCGATCGAAGTTCCCGCCGGCTTTACCGTCGAACTCGTCGCCGGGCCGCCGCTGGTTAAGTACCCCATGATGGCCGCGTTCGACGAAGTCGGCCGGCTCCACATCGCGGAAAGCGACGGCCAGAATCTCGGTAAAGAGGCATTGCTCGAACAGCAGCCGCGGTTCGTGCGGAGGATCGAAGACACCGACGGCGACGGGAAATTCGACAAAAGCACCATTTTCGCCGACCGGATGGTGATGCCCGAAGGCGCGCTGTGGCACCGGAATTCGCTGTTCATTCTGTCGGCGCCGTATCTTTGGCGTTTGGACGACACCGATGGCGACGGCGTTGCCGACCACCGGGAACCGCTTCTTGGCGAGATGGATCTCATCGGCAACGCCAATCAACACGGACCGTATCTTTCGCCTGCGGGGCGGCTCCTCTTCTCGGGAGGCACGTTCGGCTACAACCTCGTTCCGAATGACGGCGGGCCGGTCATCAAAGGGAATTGGGCCAGCGTGTTTTCGTGCAACGCCGATGGGTCGGACGTTCGCGTCGAAAGCCATGCCGGGATCAACCCCGTCGAAGTCGAATTCACGGAAGAAGGGGAGATGCTCGGCACGTGCGCGATCTTCGACCGCGTCGGCGGTCGCTGCGACGCACTGGTCCATTGGGTGCACGGCGGCAGCTATGCCGAACGGTTGCGGCAGCCGAACTTGAAATCGACGGGCCGCTATTTGCCAGCCGCCCTGCGGTGGGGACAGGTCGCCCCTGCGGGTCTGGTGCGAATGCGGGGCGGCCAATTCGGCGACGACTACCGTGGCAGTTTGTTCGCCTGTCTGTTCAACACGCATGAAGTGATCCGTATCCGCGTCGAACGGCTCGGCGCGACGTTTCGCGGTGAGCACGAAACCTTTCTGCGATCGCCCAGCGCCGATTTTCATCCGGCCGATATTCTGGAAGACGCCGACGGCAGCTTATTGCTCATCGATACCGGCGCTTGGCTGACGATGGGGTGTCCCACCTCCAAGAACGGCCAACCCGGCGGTTTCGGAGGAATTTATCGGATCCGCAAGATCGACGGAGCAAAGCCGGCCGATCCGCGTGGCACGGAACTCGAATGGAAAGAGGCATCCTCCGCGGAATTGACGACTCGACTCGATGATGAGCGACCGGTCGTGCGCGACCGGGCTTTATCGGCCTTGGTCGAACGGGGAGACACTGCGATCCCGGCGCTCGTTGCCGCCTGGACGAATCAGGATTCGCCGCGGCACCGCCGGCAAGCGGTGTGGACTCTATCGCGCATCGGCACGCCCGCCGCGCGAGCCAGGCTGTGCCAGACCTCGTTGTTCGACCCCGATCCCAGCGTTCGGCAGGCCGCCGTGCATGCCGTTGGCATCCTGCGCGAACCGACCGCGGTCCAGGCGCTCCGGCAGATTGTGGTCGAAGACGAATTACCGATTCGACGTGAAGCGGCGACGGCGCTCGGACTGATCGGCGCTCCGGACGCGGTGCCGGCCTTGTGCGATTCATTGAGCACGGCGAAAGATGAGTTTCTCGAACACGCGTTGATCTACGCTTTAATTGAGATCGGCCAGGCTCCTGGGATTCGTGCTTGGTTGAGCGATGAGAACCCGCGGGTCCAGAGGGCCGTGCTGATCGCCCTCGACCAGATCGCCGGCGATTCCCTCACGCGGGAAGACGTCGCTCCGCTGCTCGATACGAGCGACGCGGAACTGCAGCAAGTCGCCTTGGAAGTCATCGCCCGGCATCCGACCTGGGCCGACGAGATTGTCGGTCTGCTCCGCGAGGCACTCGCTGCTAAAAAGCTGACGCCTGCATTCCGCGCCATTCTCTCCGGTACGGTGGCTGCGTTCTCGGGCAATGAGAAAGTTCAGTTGCTCGTGGCAGAAACTTTGGGCCAAGTGTCAACACCTCCGGAAATCTTGACGGCGCTGCTGGAAGCGATTGGCCGGATCGAACAACCGCAGTTACCGCCGGCGTGGATTGATCCGCTTGCCGGGTTGCTGGCTCACACGGACGAAAACGTGCGTCGGCAATTGCTGGCGAGCCTGATTCCGTTTGAGGCCGCGCCGCTGCAAGATTCGCTCCGCCAGATGGCTCGAAACGCGGATGAGATCAAGGATTTGCGCATCGCGGCCTTGGGATTGGCTGTGCGCACCGGTTCGGAATTGGAAGAATCGGAATTGCAGCTATTAATCACGGAACTGAACGAAGACGTTCCACCGGCTGGAAAATTAGCGGCAGCGAATGCCCTCGCGACGGCGAGACTGACGCCAGCGCAGTTACAGAAACTATTGCCGGTGGTGAGGCGTTCCGGCCCGCTCGAAAATTCTGCATTACTTCGTGCGTTCGCCGCTTCGGTGAAGCACGCGAAACTGTCGGAGAACGAGGAACGCGAAATCGGATTGAAGCTGATCGCAGCGTTGTCCGCTTCACCAGGCTTGGATTCGCTGACGCCGAACCGTCTGCGTGCCGTGTTTGGCGAATTTTCCCCCGATGTGGCCGCGGTTGCCCGCACCAGTTTTCCAGAATCGCAATCCGCCGGCCAAGAACAACTGGAGAAGATCAGCCGGATTGAATCTCAGACCGACGAGGGAGATCTCGAGTCGGGTAAATTCCTGTTTTTCAGCAACCGATTGGCATGTGCCGGGTGCCATCGGATCAACGGCAAAGGCGGAGCCGTGGGACCCGATCTCTCACAGATCGGCAAGGTCCGGTCGACGCGGCATCTGGCCGAGGCCATCTTGCTGCCCAGCGCCACGCTGGCGAACGGGTTCGAAAGCTACACCCTCGCCACGCACGCCGGCCGTACGTTGACAGGACTGATTCGCCGGGAATCGGCGAGCGCCATTCATCTCGTTTCGCCCGACGGCACGGAAACTCGCGTCTCGCGCGTAGACATCGCTGAAATCCAGCCGAGTGACGTCTCGATCATGCCACAAGGCCTCGATAAGCAATTGACACAAGTACAACTTCGCGATCTGGTGGCATTTCTTCAATCCCTGAAGTAGACCAAAATTCCGGAAGTCATGCTCGAGTTCGCTCCGCTTTGGGGTGAGGGACTGCTGATTTTTCGATGTCGAGCGGCAGGCATGCCAACTTGGGTCACCTAGCCCGATTGCCGCCGCCTATTCGGTCCGACATAATCCCGGAAGCTGCGTGCCTCCGATACTCCCTCGCGATCCACAGGAGCCTGACGATGACCCAACCTTCGCGTCGCTCGTTTCTGCAACAGTCCGCTGTGTTCGCCGCTGGAATGGGATTGAGTTCGGCGCTCGCCAATCGCGCCGTCGCGGCCAACGACAAAATTCGCATGGCCTGCATCGGCGTGCGCGGCCGGGGTTTTGGAGTCATGCAGGACTTCGCGGCTCATGCGGACTGCGATATCACCCATGTCTGCGATGTCAACGAATCGGTGCGGAACGAACGAGGCGCACAGATGAAGGAGAAGACCGGCCTCGCGCCGAAGCTGGTCACGGACTTCCGCGACTTGCTCGAGGACGACTCAATCGATGCGTTCATGGTCGCCACGCCCGACCATTGGCATGCGTTGCTTACGATTCATGGTTGCCTGGCCGGCAAAGACGTGTACGTCGAGAAACCGGCGAGCCACAACATTGTCGAAGGGCGCGTGGCCGTGAACGCGGCGCATAAAAACAATCGAATCGTGCAGATGGGAACGCAGATTCGCAGCGCAAAATTCATGCACGACGCGCGCGAATACGTCCGCGGCGGCGCACTCGGCAAGGTCGTCTACGGCCATGCCTGGGAAACCGACCGCAGCGGAGCCGTGCATTTGGCGAAAGATGACACCCCCCCGCCGGGATTCAATTACGACATCTGGCAAGGGCCGGCCGCCGAGCGTGCCTACAACCCGACAATCGTCGGCGGCGCCTGGAGGTGGTTGTTCAACTATGGCACCGGCGATCTCGGCAACGACGGGGTACACCGGCTCGATTACTGCCGCATGCTGATGGATATCAACGATATGCCGCAAGCGGTGTCCTGCTCGGGCGGCAAGTTTGTCTTTACGGATGATGACCAGGAATGGCCGGATACGATGCTCGTCAACTACGAGTATCCGCAACACGTGATTCAGTACGAGATGCGGCTCTGGTCCCAACCCCGGCTGTTCAATGCCACCGAAGGGTGCTGTATCTATGGGGAGAACGGCTGGCTGTGGGTCACAAACACCGCGTGGCGTGCCTACGACGCCAAGGGAAAAATCGTCCAGGAGGGTAAGTCCGACTCCGCGGAAATCATGCGGGCGCACTCTCGAAATTTCCTGGATGCGATGCGCTCACGGGATCGGGGTTCTTTGAACCAGGAAATTCTTTCGGGCCACATCAGCTCTTCGATGTGCCACATGGGGAACATCGCCTGGCGGACAGGCAAAAAACTCCGCTTCGACGCCGCCACAGAGACTTTCGACGACGCCGATGCCAATCGGTTTCTCGGTCGCGAACACCGGAAGGGGTATGAACTGCCGACGGTGTGAACTTCCCACTGGCTGCGGAAGATTTCGTGCTGCCCGACGCTCTCGAGAGCGAAAGATAAGCTCAATGTGGCTCGATAACTGTCAGAATGGCCCCGGAATCTCTCGGCGGAATTTCCTCACGTCGGGAATCCTTGCGCTCGGCGGGCTCGCAGTGGGGCGACAGACTCAAGGCTTCAACGCTGTCGCCCGCGCGAACGTCCGGAAGCCATTAGGCCTTCCCCCCGCTCGCACGATTACCCGCGGACCGAAACACCACTGGTTTGGCTACTACGACAAGCTTCAATTCGATCCCACCAGTCGATTTGTCTCGGGTATGGAAGTCGATTTTGAACACCGGTCGCCGTTGCCGGATGATGAAATCCGAATCGGCATGATCGATCTGGAGGACGGGGATCGCTGGATCGACTTGGGCGGCAGCACTGCCTGGTGCTGGCAGCAAGGCTGCATGCTGCAATGGATTCCCGGTTCCAAACAGAGCATCGTGTGGAATGATCGCGGCGAAGAGTCCTACGTCTGTCGAATTCTGGATATTCAGACGTCGGAATTACGCACGATCCCTCATCCGATCTACTGTCTTCATCCGGATGGTCAAAATGCCCTTTCCACGGATTTTCGGCGGCTGGGAAACACTCGGCCTGGCTACGGATACAATGGTTTGGCTGATCCGTATGCTGACGAATTGGCTCCCAAGCAAACCGGGGTTTTCCGTGTGAATCTCAAGACCGGCGAGCAAAAACTGCTCTTGTCGATCGCAGAGGTCGCGGCCTTTGGCCCGCAGTTGCCGAGCATGCAGGGCGCAAAACACTGGTTCAACCATCTTCTGTTCAACCCGAATGGTTCGCGGTTCGTTTTTCTGCACCGTTGGTCGGTTGGGTCGGGACGACAGACACGGATGCTGACGGCCAACGCCGATGGCAGCGACTTGCGAGTGCTCGATGCCAACGGACTGACTTCGCATTTCATCTGGCGCGATTCACAGCACATCCTGGCATGGTCCAATCAGCCGTCGTACGGCAAACGGTTTTATCTCTTCGAAGACCGCCCTGCTGGCGAAATTGAAGTCGTCGGCGTAGAGGAAATGACTCAAGATGCGCATTGCAGCTACCTGCCGGGCAATAAATGGATCTTGAACGATTCCTACCCGGATGAAAATCGCTTGCAGCATCCGTATTTGTTCCACATTGAAACGAAGCGCGTGGTGCCGTTAGGGCATTTTCTATCGCCGCCGGAATATACCGGAGAATGGCGCTGCGACACGCATCCACGCTTCAGTCCGAATGGGCGATTGGTCGCGATCGATTCGCCGCATAAGGACGAAGGACGACAGTTGCACTTGATCGACATCAGCGAAATCGTCGGATAAGTTGCCGATATCGTCGCAGTGTCCGTACGCTTCGAGGGGATTCAGCCGACGGTGAAAATGGCATCGGCCGCTGTGCCCGTGCTGTCCGCGAAGGCCGGAGCTTCAATGCCCAGTGAGCGCAGGATGCTCAGATAGACGTTGGACAGCGGCGTACTCGCTTGTCGCCAATGCGTGCCGTGCTTGAGCCCCATGCCGCCGCCGCCGGCCAGCAGAGTCGGCAAATTCAAAGGATTGTGCGTCGTGCTGGCGCCGCTGCCGAAGAGGACGATGGTGTTATCGAGCACCGGACGCTCGCCGTCGCGGAACTCGTTCAGCCGGCCGAAGAAGTAGGCGATCTGCTCGCTGAGGAACAGGTCGTACTTGGCGAATTCGAGTTGGCCCTCTTTGTCCTCGGCGTGCGACAACAGATGGTGTGTGCGGCTGAGGCCGAGTTTCAACGGGAATGTGTCGCTGATGCCCATGCCGTCTTCGCGGTTGAGCATGAACGCGACCGAACGGGTGATGTCCGCATCGAACGCCAACGCGATCAAATCAAACATGTTGCGGTAGTACTCGCGCGGCTCCCCTTCCGAATTCGCGTCCAGGTTGAGCCTCGAGTAATCCTGCGGCTTGAGGGGAATGTCGATCCATTTCTCGGAGGCGGTCAATCGCGCTTCGATTTCGTTGAGCGACGTCAGATACTGATCAAGCTTTTCGCGGTCCGGAGGGCCGAGCTTCCGGTTCAACGATTTCGCGCTGTCCAGGACGGCGTCGACCAGTTTGATGCGCCGCTGCAACTGGTCGCGCTGGGCTGTGAGATCGCCGCGATCGCCGCGGAAGAGCCGGTCGAACACGCGGCGCGGATTGTTTTCGGCGGGGATCGGCTTGCCGTCCAGGTTGTAGGAGATCGTTCCCGTCCGCGACAGGAACCCGACGCCGGCATCGACCGACAAGACGAGCGATGGCTGCCGGCAATGTTGCCGCGTGTGCAGCGCCACGACCTGATCGAGGGCCACCGAATTGAATTTTCCCGGCTTCGGGTCGTGCAGCGGCGCTCCGGTCAGCCACATGTCGGAGCAAAGATGCGGGTCGGCCTTGGTCCCGTTCGGATGGTGCAGTCCTCCGAGAAAGCTGAGCTGTTCGCGAAAGGGACGCAGCGGCTCGGTCGATTTGCCGAATTCGAAGTCGCGGCCTTCTTTCGTCGGGAACCAGCTCCAGTCGCTGATTTCGTGCTTGGGGTTCGGCAGCGACATGCCGTTTGCGGTGTAGAGGGCGCAAAACCGTCGCGGCGGGTGCCCGGCGGCTTCGCCACCCATCGCTTCCAGGAGCGGCAATGACAGCGTGACGCTCGCCAGGCCTTTGAGCACCGTCCGTCGATCCAGTTTTTCGCGAAAGGGCATGGGCACGTTCCCAATGACGTTGTCGTTTACTTCTTCAAGAAAATGTCGCTGTGGATGATGTAGCGGAGCAGATCTTTCAGGCCGTCTCTGCGGGCATTGGATTTTACGGCCTCCTCCCGCAGGGACACAAGTTCATTATAAGTCAGGCTGCGCCCGGCGGCGTAAATCGCAGCGTGCTTCAGAAAACTGAAGCGGACTTGATCGAGCCGCTTGCCCGCGAGCGAAGTCTTCAGCGCGAGGGCGTCCGCGATGTCCTCGCCGTCCGGCAACGTCGAGCGGGCGTCAACGGCCTCGTTCTGTTTGAACAATCCCCCCGCGTCATAATTCTCCAAAGGCAAGCCCCAGGGATCGATCCCCGCGTGGCATTTGGCGCAGCCGTTCTGGTTGCGATGCCGCTCCAGCTTTTGCCGCAACGTCAACTTCGTGCCGTCGTCTTCCGGGAGATTGGGAACGTTCGGCGGCGGATCGTCGGGCGGCTCGGCGATGATCTTCCGCGCCAACCAGGCGCCGCGCTTCACCGGGTTGGATTCGCGGCCGTCCGTCAGCCCCGCAAGAATCGCAGCTTGAGACAACACCCCCCCGAACCGCGGGTTTTCGGGGCGAATGGCAACGAACTCGAATCCGCGATCGGCGCGTTCGCCCAGACCGTAGTAATCGGCGACGACTTCGTTCGCGACAATAAAGTCTGACTCAACGAGGTTTCGCACAGGGAGATTCTCTCGAATCAAATGCCGCAGGTACTGTATCGGCTCCTGCCGCAGTTGCGTTTTGACGTCGCGCGTCAGCCGGGGATAACGCTTTGCATCGACGGACACGACGTCGAACTTGTCGAGGCTGAGCCATTGCGCTGCGAACTCGCCGATAAACTGATCGAAGCGAGGATCGTTGACGAGACGGTCAATCTCGGCATCCAGTTCCCCACGGAGCTGATGGTTGGTCGCCAAACTCAACAGCCGAGCGTCGGGCATCGTGTTCCAGAGCAAATAAGACAGCTTGGACGCCAGTTCGAAGTCGTCGAGTTCTTCGGGATCGGAGGTGCGGCTCTCTTCGATCAGAAACAGGAACTGGGGACTCGTCAGGACGACCAACAGCGCCTCTTTCACGCTTTGCTGGAAATCTTGCCGCTCGGCATAGGCATCGCTCCAGATGCGGAAATACGCGTCAACTTCGCTTTCGGTCGCCGGTCGGCGGAAAGCCCGTGTCGCGAACGATTCCAGAATCTGGCGGGCGTACACGGGAGGATTGTCGCGGTTGTTGGACTCGATGAAGATGTTCCGGTGCGTCGCGGGTGGCCAGGATTCATAGTACGGTCCCTCGAATTCGACCGAGCGAACCAGCAGTCGCGGCACGTCGCGGCCATCGGTGTACTCGCTCCGCACGCCGATCTCGCGGATGCCCGCGAGATAGTTGACATTGTCCGGCTCCACGTCGGGACTGGGGAAGTTGCGAATCGATCCCTGGAAGACGAAGGATTCCGCTTTGTCCGACGCGACGAGGATCGGGGCGGCCACGGGTGACAGCGTGCTGCCGCAATCGCGCCGCAAACCGACGTACACCCCCAGCGACGGAAAACGTTGCTCAAACTTTTGGAATCGCCGGGCGAGATCGGCGTCGTCCGGCAGTCGATGGAAGGCCACATGCCGCAAACGAGAATTGTCTCGGCACCGCGCGACCAACTTGAGCTTCCCCGCAGGCAGACGCACTACAAGAAAAGCCGACTTCGGCTCATCGGTCTCTTTCGTGAGGTTTTCCTGCAATTTCCCCGCAAACCGCCGGCTGCCGAGTTCCAGAGACAAGAGCCCCGGCGAATCTCCTTTCGTCCAGCCGACGTCGATCTGGTAGATACCGGCCTCCTTGAGGTCCGCCGTCGATTCGGCCTGAAGATCGGCGGCGACGATTGCGTTCTCATCCACCGGCCGCGGGGGGAGATTCGCGTCCAGAAGCAGTCCGTCGTCGTAGCGGGCCGCGTGCACCGTGACGCGAAAATCGCCGTGGTCGGGCAATTCGCGCAACGAAATCTTGAAGTTCGACATCGGGCCGTAGGTGTTCGATTGGCCGAAGATTTCGGAACTCGGAATGGCCGGCCGCAGCAGCAAGCCTTCCGGCACAACTTGATACGGTTCGCCGAGCGGATAGCCCGGCGTGCCTCGCACGCAGGCGAAGACCGAATGATAGATGCTGTCGAACGTCCGCCAGCCGCGCACCGTATCGTTGCCGGCGTAGCCTTCGATGAAGTCGTACTTCGTTCGCATGCGAAACGGCTGGAAGGCGAACGGTTTCTCGAACGTGGGTTCTGTCACTACAAAGTCGTTGTTGTTGAGCAACATGCTCAGCGCGCCCAGAACCAGCGAATCGGGGCACGGCTGCGGATTGATGGCGGCGCCAAAGTCCATGCGAAAATTCTGGATCGCCGGCTGCGACCGTTCGTCGACGACGCACAAGTCGAGCGCCTTTTGGGCGATGTCGAAATACGCTTCGACCTGCAACGGGGAAAGGATCAACGTCTGATCGTGATTGGTGAAGCCATCCTTCGATACCGCGTCAGGCGGCAGGGATTCCGTCAATCTCTCGTTCAAGCCCAACAGATCGCGCAGCGTGTTGGCGTATTGAGCCACCGTCAATCGGCGCACCAAGCCGTTCTTCTGAACGTTGCGGCTCATCGTTTCGTCCATCGCCCGGGGAATCCAGGCAGCGACTTGTTCTCGCTCCTCCGCACTAGGCTGCGGCTCGCCCTCCGGCGGCATGGCGTTCTCCGCGACCTGGTGCAGAATCCCCTTCCACAAGCTGAGCTGCCGGTCGTCGGGGTTGCCGCCGAGATGATCGACCCGGACGCCGGACTCCATGTCGTTCTCGTTGTGGCAGGCGAAGCAATACTTGGCTAGAAACGGCCGCACCTGCTGATGAAAGGCAACCTGCAACGCCGCATCGGCCGCGGGCGCCGGCGGAGAATCCTGTCCGCGGCTGTTGCCGATAAACAACCCGAAAACCGCGAACAGGACGGCGAAGCCGGCCCATCGATCTGCGGCGACCTTGTGCTGAACGAAAGGCATGGTGTGCATTCCACGGGAGATACGAAACTCGTCACCGCATGGTAGCAAAGATTTGACCTTAAGCGACCTCCTTCAGAGTTCACCACAGGTCAACGTCATCGCAATCTCATGGCGAGTGAAGCCCCTCGACAGGCTACCACCGCGTGGCGGCGGCGCGTTCGAGGCTGAAGACGATGGCGCCATTGCGGAAGACGGTGACGGTGCCGGTCGACTGGCTGACGGTGATCGCCATCGCCTGCGTGTGAGTCGTGATGGCGGCCGCCGTCTGATGCCGTGCGCCGAGGCCGTGCGGCAGATTCGACGACGCCGATTTGGGCATCAGGTAGGTTCCCGCCGTGAGGACGGTGCCGTCGCCCTGAATGATGAAGGCGCCGTCGATCAGGGCGAATTCCTTCATCGTTTCGTTGAGGCTGGGATCGAGGACGTTGCGCAACTGCTTCGAATAACCATGAAATGGGTTGAGCACGAGTTGCTGGGCGTGCTTCATCACCTGGCGGGAGTCGCCGATGACGAACAGCGTGCCGACCGGGTGCGCTTCGCGGCCTTCGGTGGCGATTTCCACGGCGAGCGACAGAATCCGCAGGATGACCGCCGGTCGAATGACGTCGACGCCGCGGCGGTTCTTCTCGGAGAGCATCGCGCGGAAATGGGCTTCCGGCTTGGTGATCGAGATGCTGTCGAGCCGTCGGCCGTCAGCGCCGGTGACACAGACGACGCTGTGCTTTTCCGTGAGGAGTCCGGACGAAGCCGCGAGCAAGAGGCCGAGGTTCGCCCGGTCCATGCGGGACAGCGAGGCGTGCATCACGTCGAAGACGTGGGTGTCTTTGCGGGGAATGACGAAGTCGTCGGTGTGCTCCGTCGTGACGACAAGCAGCCGGCCTTCCCAATCCTCGAGCGTGTCCCACGGAACGTGCTCGACGCGGTCGATCGCTAACAACAGCGCCTGCGCCCCGACGGCCTCGACGAGAAACATCGCCTGCTTCACCAGCGTGAGAGTCAGCCGCGGTACGCTGGGGGGCCGCGCGGGACGATGATCGGGCTGCAGACCGGCTTTCGCCAGCAGCAGCACGTCGATGGCCCGCGTGTCTTTCGCCTTGATCAACTCCGCACGGAATTCCTCGCTCTTGAGCAGCTCGGCCAGCGCCGCCAGGACTTCGACGTGCGTCTGCTGCAGCTTCCGGCCGATGACGAGCAGCACGATCAACTGCACGTGCTGTCCGTCGGGCACGCCATAGTCGACACCGGCCCGGCTGCGGCCCAGCACGATATGAAAGTCGCCGTCCCAATCGATGAACGCGTGCGGCAAGGCGAAATCGGGCTCGACGAGCGTCTGAGCGGCGGCCTCGCGTTCCTCGATGGCTTCCAGCACCGTTTCGGCGGCGATTCCTTCGTCTTCCCAGTTCCCGGCCTGCACGAGCGCACGGATCGCGGCTGGCCGGCTTTTCGCCGTCAGTTCAATCAGGCGCATGGCGGTGACGAGATCACCCAGATCCAAGGCAGAAACTCCGAAGTCCGGCCGAGTACCGCGGGAAAGAGCGCCAGAGTATATGTAGGACCGTGTAGGAGGGAAACTGACGAAGCGCTCGAATCGGCGTATTTTTAAGTATTTGACGGCGAACGTGATATGGTTACGGCGTGGTCGAGCAGCCCAACGACTAAGCCCGGCCGTCCCAAGGATGGCGCCGGGCTTTGGTGGGTTATCGCTTAGGCTTGTCCACGAAAAAACCCGACCAGTCGGGATGGTCGGGTCGTGATTCAAGTCCCCGCAGATGTGGGGCTGATCAATAGCGGCCGCCGCCACCGCCGCCGCGATAACCGCCGCCGCCATCACCACCGGGCCCGCGTTCCGCGCGCGGCCGGGCTTCATTCACCGTGAGCGTTCTTCCGCCGAAATCGGCGCCGTTCATGCCTTCAATGGCCTGGTCCCCGCCGTCCGACATTTCCACAAAACCGAAACCGCGCGAGCGGCCCGTTTCCCGATCAGACACCACCTGCGCACGAGTCACCGTTCCAAATTTGGAGAAGGCTTCCCGCAGGTCGTCCGCGGTGGTGTTGAATGGCAGATTTCCCACATAAAGATTCGTAGCCATAGTCATCCTTTGCGAGCCGTACCGGCTCTTCAAAAACACGGACTGAAAACGATCACCCGGGTCGGGTGAGGAATAACCTGCGAAGCCCGCCGCCGCTTCCCGACGCGCCGCGGCAGCCCTCGCCCGTTCGCCAGCCAGCCGGCAGGAATTTCTTGCCGAAATTCCGCCAACGTGCTGATCGTCTTCCCCAACGGATCGGCACCTGCCGATCCGTTGGGGAAGTTATCGCAGGAATTGACATCGGATTGAAGAGGAAATTCCGATGACTTGGCGTTTTTTCAGCCAGGTCCGCTGCGCTCGCCCGAGCTGGATCAACTGCCTGGAAGTTTCGGCGGTGAATTCGGCCAGCGAATGCGCCGTTTTTTTCGTCTGATACGATAGCGGTTGCGGAGACTGTTTGCCGTTCACCGCAAGCCTTCCAGGCTGCTTGACCGTTTGCGCCGGCCAATCGTAGGATGGCGGCGGATGTCGGTTTCCCACCGGGCCGCGCGGCCCTGAAACACAGAAATCTCCCGCAACATGTCGACTTCTCCCCGCGAGGAAGGATCGCGCGACGATCCTCATTCGCCCGGCCGGTCCGATTCCGCCGAGCCGCAGCCGCCATCCACGCCCGGCGAGACGATTGCCGAAACGCCCGCCGCAGCCGATGACTTGCCCGAATGGGAGCCGCTGTCGCCGGAAATCGTGGAGGACGAGGCGATCCGCGGCGATTTCGTCATGCGCTGGGCCGTCGTCGGTCTGGCGATTCTCCTCGGCTGCTCGCAGATCGCCGAAACCAAGACGCTGGTGCATATTCGCAGCGGCGAATATCTGGCGCAGCACGGTTTCCTGCCGCCGGCGAAGGATTATCTCGCCTTCACGCGAACGGACCAACCGTGGGTCAATTTGTCGTGGTTGTTCGACCTCGTCGCCGCGGCGAAGTATCACGCCGGCGGCGGCATGGCGCTCTCGCTGTTCCAGGCGGTCATCGCGGCGATCATTTTCGCGCTGCTGGTCCATACCGTCCGTCCGGGAATTCGCACCTGGTGGGGATCGGTATGCGCGGCATTCGCGCTGCTGGCCTGCTTTCGACACTTCACGATTCAGCCCGAACTGATCACGCTGCTCGGCGTCGCGCTGACAGTGTGGCTGCTGATCCGTTCGCAGGAAGGCTCGGCGACGAAAGAGCAATGGGCTTTGATTCCGGTGATCTGGATCTGGAGCCAGATGGATTCGCGGGCGTTTCTCGGCTGGGGACTGCTCTTGCTCTATGGCCTCGGCGAACTGATCGGATCGTTGCTCGGACGCCCCGGATTTACCGACTCCCGCCGGCGCACGCAGTTCTGGACGGTGACTGGTTTGAGTGTTCTCGCCGCGGGATTGCATCCCTTCACGTGGCACGCATGGACGTCTCCGTTTGCGTTGTACGGCGTGGAATATCCCGCCTGGCGCGAGGCGTATCCGATTCCCACGCGGGCGGAACTCGGCGCTTGGCCGATCTGGGATCAGCGGTTCCGGTTCTGGCTCAATCACGAAGGGGTCGCCGGCCTCTACCTGATGGTGGCCGCCTTCGTGACGATGGCTTTGAACTATCGCCGCGTCGCCGCGGCGCATCTCGCGATGTTTCTGGGCATCAACGCCGCGGCAGTCGTCGCGACGCATGAACTCGCCGCGGCGAGCCTCGTGAATTGCGTGCTGGCGACATTGAACGCCCAGGAATGGTTCCTGGCCCGCTACGGCCAGACGTATTCCATCGAGTGGACGTTTCTCGCGTTCTCTCGCGGCGGACGCGCCGTCACCGTTTTCGCATTGTTCGCCCTGGCCTATTTGACGATCAGCGGCCGTATCGACGGGGCCAACGGCAAACGGACGGGCCTCGGCTTCGACGAAGACCTGCAATCGCTGATGACGGGCTATGTTGACGTCGTCAATGATTCCTACGACGACCGCCCCTTTCCGTTCGTCGTGCGGCAAGGCGATCTCTTGATTTGGGCCGGACAGAAATCGTTTATCGATAGCCGCTTGGAATTGTTCTATCCCGGCGGCGACTCCAGCCTGTACTCGTTGCACATCAAGACCCGCGCCGCGCTGCGCAGCCGTCAATCGAAGCTCGAAGGGGCCGGCGACCGTGCGCATTGGCGGAAGGTGTTCGACCAGTATCAGATCACGCACGTCGTCGTCCGCATGAGCGGGCTATCGATTACGCCGAACTACAAGACGTTCGACGATTTGCAGAAGTCGTTCGACTGGAAGCTCACCGGGCTGACGTCGGCGGCAGCGGTGTTCTATCGGACCGATCTGCGGCAAGACCGGGAGTTGCGGGAGTACGTCGATCGCCGCGCGTTGGATATGACCGACCTGGCGTTCCGAGAGGAAGCGACGCCGGTCACGGAACCGCAAGTCTGGCCGACGTCGGTTTCCGATTATCAAAAGACGTTGTCGCCCCCGAAGATGGTGGTTCCCGGCGACGCGACGCTTGCCGCTCATTACATCCATTTGGGATCGCTCGACCAAGCGCGGCTGCGGCAACAGATCGCCGCGCTGCAACTGGCCGTTCGTTCCGCGCGGGCGGCGTTGCGGGAAAATCCCAATTCCGCCGAGGCCTACCGTACCCTCGGCACCGCCTACGCCGTGCTCGACCAACTCGAGAACTTCGAATTGCGGCGTCACGGCGTGGCCATCCCACATCTCTTGCGATACTACCAGATCTCCAGCGCGTACCAGACGTCGCTGCGGCTCGAACCGAACGATCCTTTCCTGCACCAGGAAGTCGCGGGGCTCTACGAACGCGTCGGCAAGCCGGACTTGATGTTGCGGCACCTGAAGGAACTCGAGCGTCTGCGGCCGCCGGTGACGAAAGACCTCGAAGAGAAGGCCGAGCAACAGTTGGCCGCCGTCAACCAGTTGGTCGCGAAACTCGAAGACGGACTGGCGGCGCTACAGGGTGAAATCGATTCCCGCTTGCAGCAGGGCGAGCACCGGATCACGACGGCGATGTTCGCCTATCAAAACAATGCCGTGCTGACGGCGATCAAGACGTTGGAAGACGACAAGGTCGCGCTGGCCCAATCCACGCCCGCGCAGATTCTGCTCAGCGGCTGGCTCATCGAAGCCGGCCGTGTCGAAGAAGCCGACCAGATGCTGCGCAGCATGGAACAGCGGATGGGCATCGAACAGACGCCCGGTTGGCGGGACAACGCCGTCTACGCCGCATGGGCCCAGGGAGACTACGGTCGCGTCGCGAAACTCTACGAGGACGCCGTCGCAGCGGGCGAGCAGCGCCGCGTCACGGCGTCGCTGATGACCGGGCCGTTGACGGCCGTGGCGTCGCCGGTTCTGCCGGCCGACCGTTATCCGTGGATGCATCTGCTTTCGATGCAAGACGTCGCCGGGGTCCGCGCCATGGAACTCGGCACGCACTTGACGTGTCTCGCGCTCTGCCGACTGGAACAGGGGGACTTGCCCGCCGCGAAAGCCGCTCTGCAACAGGTGTTCGACAGCGCCCCGGACAACCTCTATCGTCCGTTGCAAGTTCTCTACTGGAACTGCCTCACCGGCGAACAACTCGACATCGAGCCGCCAAACGATTGGATTCCACTGACGAACGACGCGTTTGCGGAGGAAAAGGCTGAATAGTCATTTCGGGCTTTCAGAGAGCAGTTTGCGCGCATTCAGGATTGCTGGATCGAGCAAATCGTTCCCTGTCGAAAGCCCGGCGAGCGCTTCGAGCAGGATGCGACCGAATGCCTTGTTTCCTAGCGTAAATTCGACCGCTCCATCAATTTGCAAGTCCTCGTATTCTTCGGCTCGGCGGAGAATCGGATAGCGAGTCAGCTTCTTCAGATGCAGGGCCACCGCGGCGCGAGATTCTTCAACGTTTCCGTCCATGCAATGTCCACGGGCGCCGTTATAGGCCTTGCGCAGGAATTGTTCCTTCGGTCGCCCTTGTTCGTCGAGCACTGTAGGGTGGAAGTGCGCGTACCACTTCTCCCTACGGACGCTGGTGGGATCAGGCGTGTATGAAATGCCTGAATTTCGCAGCCACTGTTCGGCTTCGTCGAGATTGTGAAACTTCAAATGCAGAAAATCGATGCGTGACAATTCGGCGCGAAGTTCTTCCTCATGCTGAGAGAACCATGCATGCCACGAGATTTGAGCTCGGCCTTCAAAGAGATCTTTGAAATAGGCCAAGAACTCCGCACGCATAGTCCACTCGAATTGAAGACGTTTACTCCGCGACTTCCTGGCCGAACGACAGCCGCTTTTGCAAGTCTTTTTCCGGCGGGCGGAGTTCCTTGAACATCAGGCTCGGCTGGATGTCGCGGTTGTCCTGGTATTTGCCGTTGCGGTACTCGATCACGTCGCCGTCGAGCGTGTGATAGAAAATCTGGCAGATCGGCACGCCGGGATAGACGCGGATCGGGTGGACGGCGAACATCTCCAGCGTCCAGTAGCCTTTGAAGCCGACGTCGCCGAAGCCCGCCGTCACGTGCACGAACAACCCGAGCCGGCCGATCGACGAGCGGCCTTCGAGCATCGGCACCAAGTTGTGCGTCTCGGTCCGCTCCATCGTCCGGCCGAGATACAACTGATTCGGCTGCAACACCAGTCCCTCCGGCGGAATGACGTACCGCCGGTAGCGGTTCGGCCGCTTCATGTCGAGGACGATTTCCTCGTAGACCAGCAGTTCGTCGTGCAGCCGCAGGTTGTAGCTGTTCGGATTGAGCAGCTTCTCATCGAACGGATCGATGAGGATGTTCTGGCCCAACTGCCGCTGAATTTCGCTGCCGGTCAGGATCATCGCAGGTCCTTGCAGGCGGATCGCGCTACGCACGTCCCAAATTACGACGGTCCGCCCGGCGTTGCAACTCCGTCATGCCATCGGAGAACACGGAGCCCCATTCACTCACTCGGCGGTGACACCGACGCCAAAAAACCTGATGTTTTTGGGGACGCTGTCACCGTTGCTCCGCATCGGCGGGAAAGAGCGCGGCTTTCTTGAGCGGCTTGCCGTTGCGGGTCGCGGGGGCCGACATCGTCGGTTCGGCGCTGCCGTCCAGCGCGTCGCCGGGGTGAATTGTCGCCAAGCGGTCGCGGCCGCGCTGCGCGTAGTCGGGCGAGAGATCAAATCCCAGATAGTTGCGGCCGAGTTTCTTCGCGGCGGCGAGCGTCGTCGCCGAACCGGAGAACGGGTCGAGCACCAGTTCGCCCGAATTCGAACACGTCCGAATAATCCGTCCCAAAAGCTGCTCGGGCATCTGGCAGCCATGAAAGCCTTCTCGCTCCTTGAACGTCCCGGCGACGCGCGGGAAGTACCAGGTGTCTTCGCCCGGCGTGAACCGGTCGGCGAGGTCCTGCGGGCGGAGCACCCACGTCGACGCGCTCGGGACGCCCAGGGACTGCTGTCCCTGGGCTTCTTGCGGCGCGATGATCCACGTGTCATCCGGCAGCCGTCCTTGCGGGTTGGCGCGTTTGTCGGCGTAGACGAGTTGCCGGGCGGACGGGATGCGGTTTTCCAGGTCGTCGCCGCGGAATGTGAACTGCTTTTCGTTCTTCACGAAGTAGAAAAGGTGGGCGTGGCTGCGGGTGAACTTGTACTTGCAGTTCACGCCGAACGTGTAGTACCACACGACCCAACTGCGGCAGCGGAAACCGATCTCGCGCTGGGCGAGGACCTTCAGCTCCGCGGCGTACTCATCGCCGATCGCCAGCCAGAACGTGCCGTCGTCCTTAAGGACGCGATGGACCGCGCCGATCCACTGCTTGCACCAGCCGAGATACGTTTCCGGGTCCTGGCCGTCGTCGTAGACGTCGTAATCGTAGCCGATGTTGAACGGCGGATCGGCGAACGCCAGATCGACCGACCCGGCCGGCAACG
>CAZDGB010000044.1:0-29352 GCA_964504645.1 uncultured Planctomycetaceae bacterium
TCGGCGGCGCCGACATGCACCACCGGATGATCGTCGCGGCCTGTCAAATCGCTGCCCGGTCCTTCCGGATGCCGCCAACTCGCGCCGGGCGTCCACGTCCACCAGCTGGTGAGATTATTCAGCGGCACCGCGTCTTTGGGCGGCGTGAAGACCACGGAACCCGGCACCAGTGTCTCCGGCGGCGGCGCCGGCGTTCCCGGTGGCGACTGCGCCAGAATGTCTTCCAGTTTCGGCGTCTGTTCCGCGGTAGTCACGTAGCCGGTCGCCTCGACGAACTCGCGAAATTGGGCGTTGGTGACTTCCGTTGCGTCGAGCCAGAAACCGTCGACGCGCACCCGATGCGACGGCTTCTCGTCGTCCCAGCCTTGTTCGTCATCCGTCCCCATGCGGAACACGCCGCCGGGAATCCAGACCATGCCGGGCGGCGCGGCCGATTGACCCGCCGGAAGCATGGGCTTTTCGGCGGTCGTGGGATTCCGCGTGAATCGCGTCAGACCGTAAGCCGCGCCGAACGAGAGCAGTCCGAGCAGCAACCAGCGGCCGGTCATTCGGGTGGTGGTGGAATTCATGGCGAATTCCTTATACCACGCCGCGCAACCCGCGGGTAACTTCAGGCCGCTCTGGCCTCTCCCTCGGAGCGAGGTGGAACAAAAGCGTCTTGCTGTAAACTTCGTTGCAGACGCCAGACCAGGATCGCCAGCCCCAGGCCGTACGCCGCGTAGGACAGCAGGCGCGCCCAGGCGACTCCTTCCGCTCCGTGCTCGACGAACAGGCCGACGCCGACCAACATGCAGACCGCCCAACCCAAATTCGCCGCGAACGCCGGCCAGATCCATCCTTGTGCGGCGAGAAAGAGTCCCACCGGGACTTCGACGGCGTTCACGGCCGCTGCGACGAACAGCAGCTTGAGCGCCGCGTCGCCGGCGAGATACTCCGGCCCGCTGATCGACAGCAGGGTCGAACTGAGCGCGGCGCCGGCCAGGGCCGCGGGAAGGGCGATGGCGGCGTTCATGAGCATGGCCGCCGCGAGCAAGCGGAGCGGCGCCGCGCGGTCGCCGGCCGCGCGCCGTTCGCCGTAGATCGGCAAGATCGACTGGCCAGCGACTTTCGGAACGAGCAGCAGCGGACTGACCCATTGCCACGAGGCCGCATACAGGCCCATTTCCACGTAGCCGCCGGGACGATTGACGAGCATGGCCGCGGCCATCCAGTCGACAGGGATAACCATCATCGTGGACAACGCCGCAGGCAGCCCGAAGGAGGAAAACTCCAACGTCGACCAGCGAAAATGAGGCGGCGCAAGCCGGACGAATTGTTCGGCCGCGACGCGACGCAGCACGATCTGACCCAAACCGGCCTGGAACAGCGACGACAACAACTGGGCGATCACGCAGCCATGGATGCCGCCCCAGTGCGCGCCGGCCGACATCAACGCGACTAGCGACACCCCCCCGAGCGCCTGCACGGCGGACAGGGCGCGTACGTTTTCCAGCCCGGCAAACGCTCCTTGTTGAACGCCTTGAACGGCATGGAGAATCACCAGTCCGGACGATATCTGCAGCACAGAGCCTAGTTCGACCGAGGACAAGCAGCGGGCGGCGATCAGCGGTCCGCCAACGATGGTGGCGAGGGCCGCCAACGTGCCGCCCGTCAGCGCCATGCTCATCAACCCGCCGATGACCTCTCCCGCGCGGTCGGGATCGGTACGGCGATACTGAGCCACGAGGTGCGCGGCGGTCAAACCCAGGCCGAATCCCGCGAAGACCCCCAGCATCGCGACGGTCTGCTGCACGACGCCCAGCGCGCCATACCCGTCCGGCCCCAGTTGCCGCGACACCACCAGCAGCGCCACCGCGTTGAACAGCCGGCCCAGTCCCACACTCGCTGCGTTCCAGAACACGCCCGTCAGAAATCGGGCGAGGACGTCATCGATGCGTCCGCTTCGCTTTGGCGAGACGCTGGGACACAAATCCGACATCCACGCCCTCCTCGACGGAGCTGACTGCCGGATTCACGCCGCGGAACGGAGCGCGGCGGGCGGCGCGACGTAATGCGCCAGCAGCGCCAGAGCGAAACCGCCCTGAAAGACCATCCGCGATTCCGGATACAGCGCCGACACCCCCCGCTGCCAGCACTTGCGCATCGCGCGTTCGACCAAAGTCGGACGCGCTTCCGCGGCCTGCTGGCGGGGAACCTGCGGCTGGTAATATTCCCAATGACGTTCCACGTAGAATCCGTGCCGCATGAGCAGCCGGCTGAGCGATTCGGCCGTGAAGAAATTGAAGTGTTCGAGATCGACGCGAAAGCCGACCCAGCCGGCGCCGACGATTTCCGCATCGCCGCCGTTCGGGACGGCGATCAATAACCGCCCGTCATCAATCATGCGTCCGGCGACCTTCGCGAGAAATGCGTTCGGATCGGCCAGATGCTCTAGGACGTGAAACGACGTCACCACGTCGAACGTGGCCTCGAGTTCCTCGATGTCCCGGCCGGCGGGGATGCGGAGTTCGCGCAGAAATTCCAGGGACGACTCGTCCAGATCGACGCCGTGGCTGATCGCCCTGCAGCTACGCGCCAATTGCAAGAAATCGCCGAACGCGCAGCCGATATCCGCCAGCCGTTTTCCCTTGAGTCCCCCCGTCTCCTGCAAAATGGCGACGTACGGATCGGTCTGGCGGCGAAACCAGTTGGCCAAGCCGCGCCGCGGGCGCGGGGCGAGGTGTTTGAATCCGCTGTAGCGCCGGTAGAACGCAGCGACCTGCGCCGGCGCCGGCACGTCGGCCAAATAGAGCATGCGGCACGAACGGCAGCGATGCACCGTCAATCCATCCGGGCGAACAACCACCGGAACCGGCTCGTCGCCGAGGCACGCCGGACATTCGCGGTGCGCCAAATTATTGAGGTTCCAATCGGGCACCGCCCCGACGCGGACGTGCGCACTCATCGCCGGCAAACGTGGTGTCATCTTCCCCCCTCCTGCGGCCCGGCGAGCTTATATCGGCAACGTTTTAACGGAGTCAAGACGAGCTAACAGACTGGCCTTGCCACTCCGCGCTCCAAGCGGTACGTTCCCGCCTCGAACCAAGGGGGAACACATGGACGCCGTTCGTCCTCTCATCGTGATGGGCACGCGCCCGGAAGCCATCAAGATCGCGCCGCTCCTGCACGCGTGCGCCGGCCGCCGCGATATCGAGCCGATCGTCTGTTCGACCGGCCAGCATCGCGAGATGTTGCAGCAGGTCGTCGACTACTTCGAATTGCGAGTCGATCTCGATCTCGACTTGATGCGGCCGAATCAGACGCTCGCCGGGCTGACGTCGCGCTGCCTCGAATCGCTCGACGCTGCCCTCGTGCAGCACGCGCCCGATTGCGTCATTGCGCAGGGCGATACGACCACCGTGATGGCGGCGTCGCTCGCCGCGTTCTATCGCCGGCTGCCGTTCATTCACGTGGAAGCCGGGCTGCGGACCGGGAACCTCTATTCGCCGTGGCCGGAGGAACTGAATCGCCGCATCGCCGGGCTGACGACCGCCGTGCATTGCGCCCCGACGCCGCGAGCCGCGCAGAATCTGCTCGACGAAGGCGTGCCGCAGCAGCAAGTGCTGATCACCGGGAACACCGTCGTCGATGCGCTCCTCTGGGCCGTACGCCGCGAACGCTTGCGGAGCTCCGATTGGCGCGAGCAGCACGCCGCGCTCGGCGAACGGCGGATGGTTCTCATCACCGGCCATCGCCGCGAGAACTTCGGGCAGGGTTTCCGCGACATCTGCGAGGCAATCCATTTGCTGGCGCGGCAATTCGCCGACGTGGAATTCGTCTACCCCGTCCATCTCAACCCGAACGTGCAGGAACCTGTGCATCGATTGTTGGGCGGACTCGGTAACGTCCATTTGCTCAAGCCGGCGTCGTACCCGGAGTTCGTCTGGCTGATGGATCGCTCGACGCTGATCCTCACCGATTCTGGCGGCGTGCAGGAAGAAGCGCCGTCGCTGAAGAAACCGGTCCTCGTGATGCGCGACACGACCGAACGTCCCGAGGCCGTGGAAGCTGGCGCGGTCGAACTGGTGGGAACGTCGGCGGCCCGCATCGTCGAACGCGTCTCCCTGTTGCTGACCGACGCCGCCGAATACGCCCGCCGGCAACTGGACCGCAACCCCTACGGCGACGGCCGCGCGGCCGAACGCATCATCGCCGCCGTGGCCGCACGCGTGTGGGAGCAGACGGGCGCCATTCGCCGTGCCGCGTGACGTTACGCCTGCACGACGTTGAGTCTTTCATTGACTCTCCGTACACGCCCTGTTAAGATGGGCGGACTAAACTTCTGGCAGCGTCGTGAGTTACGCTCATCAAATCTTTGGCTGCGCGGAGCAGTCGTGAGTGTGCGACGGGGCGTGGCCCCTTTGGTTCCGGTTTATGGAGCAAGTATCCGTTCGCTTCGATGATCTAGGTCTCAGTTCGAATTCGCTCGCCGCCGTGCAAAAAATGGGCTTTCAAAAGCCCAGTCCCATTCAAGCGGCCCTGATCCCGGTCGCTCTTACCGGGAAAGATTGCATCGGCCAGGCGCAGACCGGCACCGGGAAAACCGCGTCCTTCGTGCTGCCGATTCTCGAACGCCTCCACTTCCACGATCTGCGCACGCAGGCCCTCGTCCTCACGCCCACGCGCGAGCTCAGCCAGCAGGTCGCCGATGAGGCCCATCGCCTGAGCTTAAACCACGAAATCAACACGGCGTGCTGCGTCGGCGGGCGCTCGATCAAGGAGCAGATCACCGACCTCAAGCGCGGGGCGCACCTGGTAATCGGCACGCCGGGCCGCGTCATCGATTTGATGAACCGCAAGCTCCTCAAGCTGACCGATCTGAAGATCGTCGTCCTCGACGAAGCCGACCGGATGCTCGACATCGGCTTCCGGCCCGACATCGAACGCATCCTGAAGCATTGCCCCGCCGAGCGGCAGACGCTGCTCCTCTCCGCGACGCTGCCGCCGCCGGTCGAGCGGCTGGCCCACCGCTACATGCGGGACCCGATCCGCATCGACTTGTCGCCGAAAAACGTCGGCAGCAATTCGATCGATCAGTATTACGTCAGCGTCGATCCCGACCGCAAATTCCAGGTGCTGGTCAAGCTGCTCATCGCGCAGCGGCCCAAGCAGGCGCTGATCTTCACCCGCACCAAGCGCGGCGCGGAGAAACTGTTCCACCGGTTCCAGGGCCGTTTGTCGAAAACCGCCTTCATTCACGGGGATTTAGCGCAGAACGTCCGCGACCGCGTGATGAAGAAGTTCCGCGAGGGAAGCATCCGCCTGCTCATCGCCACCGACGTGATGGGCCGCGGCATCGACGTCAGCGGCATCTCGCACATCATCAATTTCGACATCCCGCTCGATTGCGACGACTACGTCCACCGCGTGGGCCGCACCGGGCGGATGTCCTCGGAATACACGCGCGGCACGGCGTTCACATTCGTCTGCCTCGATGAGGGCGACCAACTCACCGGCATCGAGAAGCGGATCGACCGCATCCTGGAAGAGTACATCGTCCCGAACGTCATGGCCGTCCGCCAGCGCGCGAAGCGCCAGCACGTCGACGAGCTTCCCAGCCCGTTCGCGCCGCGCGAACACGCCGAAGACGAAGAATTCGGCGTCGTCGCGTAAAGGCGAGCGGCGCGGCGTAAGCCCGCCGTGCGAGTTGGGTGACCGCCACAAATGAAAGCCCGGCTTCCCAAAACGGAAGCCGGGCTTTGGTTTTTACCGCGACCAGTACACATCCACCTGGTTGTGCGTCGTATAGAGCCGGAAGCGATCGCCGTCGGGGAAGATCTGGCCGCTCGACTTGTTTTCGGAGGCCGGCCGCAGCGGGTTCTTATCGTACTTTTCCCAATGGACGAGGTCGGTCGACGTGGCCAAATTCGTCGTCCATTGATTCGGAATCTTCGGGTCGCCCGATTTCTTCGTGCCGTGCAGCAACGCATAGTAGCGGCCGTTGTGGCGGAAGATCTGGTTCATCGCGATGAGGTCGTGATCGTATTCGCCGGGACCGGGGACGAGGACCGGCTCGTCCTGCACGTTGGTAAAGGTTTTCAGATCGGTCGACGTCGCCAGCCAGACGCCGCGGTCGCCCCGTTCGTAGAACAAGTACCAGGCACCGTTCTCTCGCCACGCGGTCGGCGTGCCGTACGGTCCGGGAGGAATCGGCTCGCCGTTTTTCAGGCGAACGTCGAGCAGCCCGTGGCGCGTCCACTTCCGGCCATCGGTCGACGTCAAGAGTTGGGCGCGATCCTGAAATCCCTCGGCGAACATGTAGAACGTGTCGCCGTCTTTGAGGACGCACACGTCCTCGACCCAGTGTTCGCGATAGAGCGGCGCGGCGGCCGTGACGCGAGTCCACACCAGGCCGTCCTTCGACGTGGCGTAGCCGAGCATCTTGAGGCCTTCGCGGGTGCCGTCGTAGCCGGTGTACCACAAATGCCACTTTTCGCCGTCGCGGAGAATCCAGCCCCGCTCGCGGATTTTCACGTCCCAATGGCCAGAGCCTTGCGCGGTGAAAATCGGGTTGTCTGGGGATGGTTCGAAATGGGCGAATTGCGGCGGGAAGAGATCGTCGGCGTTAGCCGCGGCGGCGAGGCAATGCAACATGCACAGTGTAAAGCACAAATGGATTCCCCGAGCGGGGGGCGTGAGCCCCCTGAAAGCGGCGTCTTTGGTTGTGGCACGCCCACTCAGGGGGCTTACGCCCCCCGCTCGGTTAACAGCAATCGAAATCATTTCGCGAGCCACTTCGTCAAAATCGTTTTCGCGTCGTCCGTGCTGCCAGCGGGGCGGGTGATCAGCGGCAAGTCCTGAGCGAAGATCATGCGCCGCGAGAAGGCGTCGCGGTCCTGCTCGGCGGTCATCAACTCGGGTTTCAACACCGACGGCGTCACCGCGATCAAATCCCATTCCTGCACGCCGAAGCTCAGCGCGTAGTTCAACGTCCAACTGTGATTGTCGATGTCGGCCTCCGGCGGTTGCGACAACGGCGGCGTCACCTCCAGCGGAATCGCCACCACGACGAGGTCGGGTTTCGGATTCCGCTCGCGCACTTGCTTCGCCGCCTCGTGCAGTTCGGCCAGCGATTTGTCTTTCGTCGGCCATGCGGCGACTTCGAGCTGCGCGTCGGGATATTTCGCCTTCAGCGCCGGGCCGATCCACTCATCGAACGGGGTCATCGCGAGGATGTGCACCGGCTGTTTCTCGGCGATCAAACGCTTCGTTTTGGCGAGCACCGGTGCGGGCGGGCCGACCTCCTTCAGCGAAACTTTCTTGCCGGTGATCGATTGAATGATCGTCTCGGCGTTCAGCTTGTGGCCGTCCATGTTCGGGTGGAACGGGTCGCTGCACAGCAAACGAAAATCGAGTTCATTCTTCGACTTCACGGCCTGATAAGCGCCGTAGACATTGCAGAAGCCGGCGCCGTTGGCTTCGGCGACCGCTTTCATCGCCTGGTTGTATTCTTCGAGTTTCTCCACGGGCCGGCCCGGCGTGGGATAGATGCCATTCGGCGTGCAGAGCAGCGTCTCCGCGCCCATTTCGCGATTCTTCTCGATGAACGTCTTGAGATTCGCTTCGAAATCGGGCTGCGGCACGCGGACGATGTCGTTCAACCCGAACATGACCGTCACCAAATCGGGTTTGTGGTCGAGGACGTCCTTCTGGAATCGCTCCAGGCCATTCGCGGTGGAATGGCCGCTGATGCCGGAGTTGACGACGGTCACTTTGCTTTGCGGATCGAGAAGTTTCATGCCGACGGCGATCATCTCCGGATAGGCCCGCAGCCCGCCGGTGTGATAGTAGATCCCGGTGACGCTGTCGCCGAGGCAGACGATTTTGACGGGTTCGTGCGCGGCGAGCTTGGCGCGCGTCTTGGGAAAATCTTCGGCGTGAACCGTCATCATCAGACCCGTTGCCAGACAGCTAAAGATCCCGACACTGAGAAAGACCGATTTCATCGAGCGATTCCTCACGAGGTGCAATTGCAAAGGATGTCGGAAATACCAGCGCAGATGGGAGCGGCTGTTGAGTCTCGGGTTAGTAACGTCACTTCGCGGTGACGTCTCGGTTCGATGCGAGAAGACAAACCTGACTCTCCCTAATCTTCCTCCTCGCCGCCGATGCCGAAGTTTTCGAAGAACTCGGCGAAAAACTCTACAGCCGGCTCGCCCCATTTCTTCTTGCGGGCATGTTCGGCCACGCGCTGGACTTGCTCCTGCAGCGATTGGAGTTGAGCGGCAGGCAGACTTTGGAAGTACAAGCCGACGTGTTCCAGGGCTTCGACGGCCCCGTCTTCGTCCACGGTGTCGTCGCCGGATAGTTCCAGAAACGATGTTGTATGCAGGAGCCCGGCGAACAGCGGGTCAACTTTCAACGACTTCGGCAACACCGGCATCACAAAAGCGTCCTGCTTGACCCATTTCACTTCGCCGTCGCCATCATCATCCCCGTCATCGTCTGTAGCCATGATGCCCCCTTGTCCTCAGGCCTTAGCCTTGCACGCCGTCTCTCCCGACGGGCATGATGATACCACGGAACAATCGAATTCCCATCGACGAAACCACCGGGAGCCGACGAGGATGAGCATGCGGAGTGTGACGATGTGTTTGGCGGCGGCGCTGACCCTGACAGCGGCCGCGTTCGGGCAAGAACTCGAAAAGAAGAACGCGCCGGTCTGGATCTGGCTCACGAAGAGCGACGCCAACGAGACGGTCTACCTGCGGCGTGAATTCGAGATCACCGGCAACGTCATCCAGTCGGCCCAGGTCGGTGCGACGTGCGACAACCTCGTCCGGCTCTACGTCAACGGCCAGAAGGTCATCGATCACGACAACTTTGCCACGGCGGGAATCGCCGATCTGACGAAAATCCTCAAGCCCGGCAAGAACGTCTTTGCGGCGGAATGCACGAATTCCGGCGGCCCGTCCGGCTTCATCCTGCTGCTGAAAGCCGCGCTCGACAGCGACCGCACGCAGTTCGTGGCGAGCGACGACAAATGGGTCGGCTCGGCGACGGCAGCCGACGGCTGGAAGAACCTCGACTTCGACGCCAAAGGTTGGAAGCCGGTCGTCAGCGTCGGCAAATGGGGCGAGGCGCCGTGGGGCGAAGTGCTGCTGTTGGAAAACGGCCCGCCGCCGGAATCGACACCGGTCGCCGACATCGTCGCGCTGCCCGGCTTTCAGGTGGAACGCCTCTATTCCGTGCCGAAGGTTTCGCAAGGTTCGTGGGTCAGCCTGACAGCCGATCCGAAGGGCCGGCTGCTCGTCTCCGACCAATACGGCGGCCTGTTCCGCATCACGCCGGGGAAATCCGAAGACGACACGAAAGTGGAACAGCTCGACGTGCCGATCGGCGAAGCGCAGGGACTTCTTTACGCCTACGATTGCCTGTACGTCGTCGTGAACGGCAAAGCCGCGCAAGGGAGCGGGCTGTACCGGGTGAAAGACACCGACGGCGACGACCGATTTGATGCGGTCGAGTTGTTGAAGAAATTCGAAGGGGCCGGCGAACACGGTCCGCACGCCGTGCGCCAGGGTCCGGACGGGATGCTCTACGTCATCGCCGGCAATCACACGAAGCCGCCGGCGGGCTTCGATCCGCTGTCGCCATGCCGTCATTGGCAGGAAGACCATCTGCTGAAACGGAATCCCGACGGCAACGGCCACGCGACCGGCGTGATGGCCCCCGGCGGCTGGATCTGCAAGATCGATCCCGACGGGAAAAACTGGGAAATGGTGACGTCGGGCTTTCGCAATCAGTACGACATCGACTTCAACCTCGACGGCGAACTTTTCACCTACGACGCCGACATGGAGTACGACACCGGTTCGCCATGGTACCGGCCGACGCGCGTCAACCATTGCGTTTCCGGCGGAGAGTTCGGCTGGCGCTACGGTACCGGCAAATGGCCGGCGTATTATGCCGACAGCGTCGGCGCGGTGGTCGACATCGGGCTCGGCTCGCCGACCGGCATCGAGTTCGGCACGAATGCGAAGTTTCCGGAAAAATACCAGCGGGCGCTCTACCTCTGCGATTGGACGTACGGCAAGTTGTATGCCGTGCATCTGACGCCGCAAGGGGCCACGTACACCGGCGACTTCGAGGTCTTCGTCTCGGGCAAGCCGCTCCCTTTGACCGACGTCACGATCAACCATGATGGAGCGCTGTATTTCACGATCGGCGGCCGCAAGACACAGTCGGGATTGTATCGCGTGACTTACGTCGGCAACGAATCGACGGCTCCGATCAAGCCGCTGGCTAATGCCACGGCGAAGAAGGCCCGCGAGACGCGCCGGATGCTGGAGGCCTTCCACGCCGGCATTCATCCCGAAGCCGTGGAGGCCGCGTGGCCGCATCTCAACAGCCCGGATCGTGCGATCCGTTATGCCGCCCGCGTGGCCATTGAGAACCAGATCATCGACTCCTGGAAGCACAAGGCCCTCGCTGAGACGCGGCTCAATGCCCAGATTCAGGCGCTGCTGTTGCTCTCGCGCGTCGGCACGACCGATTTGCAGCCCGCCGTTCTCGAGCGGTTGAACAAGCTGCCGTTCGCGCAGCTCACCGAGGAACAGTTCCTCGACGCCTTGCGGGTCTACCAACTTGCATTCCTGCGGCTCGGCGGCAAACAACCGGAGACCGCGGCCGCCGTGGTCGAAACGCTAAATCCGCTGTTGCCGCACAACAGCGAATTCGTCAATCGCGAACTGGCGACGGTGCTGATCTATCTCGAAGCACCGGGGATCATCGACAAGACGCTGCAGTTGCTCGCCCAGGGACAGACGCAACAGGATCAGATGTTTTACGCCTTCGTCATCCGCAACATGCGGCCGGGTTGGACGCTCGACCAGAGGCGGGCCCACTTCGGCTGGCTGAACGTCGCCGAGCAGACCGGCAAGGGCGGAGCGAGCTTCGTGAAATTCCTGAATCAGATCCGCCAGGATTCGCTGGAAAAGATGACGGACGACGAAAAGCTCACGTTGAAAGACGTCATCGAAGAGAAGCGGCCCGTGCAAACCGCCGGGCTGACGACTTCGCGGCAATTCCTGCACAACTGGCAAGTGGGCGATTTCCCCGGGATCGTCGCGGGGGTGACGAAAGGCCGCAACTTCGAGAAGGGGAAAGCCGCCTACGAAGCGACGCAGTGTGCGAAATGCCACCGCTTCAAGGGCACCGGCGGTGACACCGGCCCGGACATCACCGGCGTCGGCAACCGATTCGACGGCCTCTACTTGCTCGAATCGTTCGTGACGCCGTCGAAGGTTGTTTCGGATCAATACGTCAATCACGTCATCGAAACGACCGACGGCCGGGTGATCACCGGCCGCATCATCAAGGAAGAGCCCGATTCGTACACAGTGCGGACCGACCCGTTCGCTCGCGAACTGACGGTGATCCGCAAGTCGGAAATCGACAGCAAGGAGCCGTCGAAGGTCTCCGAAATGCCGCAGGGCCTGATCAACGTCCTGACGCAGGACGAAGTCCTCGATTTGATCGCCTACCTGCGCTCCGCCGGCGATCCGAACGACAAAGCGTTCCAAAAGTGACAGCATGCCCCGAAATCGCTGGATTTTGGGCGTCGCTGTCACCGCGGAACTTACAAATGAGGCATGGAAACTTCCGTCTTGGAAGGATTGGCAGAAAACCCGCCGGCGGATATACTGGCTGAACCTCTGGACGGAGCTTGCCCGTCCTGCACGCTTTTTGCGGCCGCGCGCCGTCCCGACTTTCAGACCGACAGGATTCGTCCCATGTCCGCCGAGTGCTATTACTGCCAGAAGAAGCCGGTGTTTGGAAATCACTACGTCGAGCGCGGCAAGCCGAAGTACCTCGGGGGCAACGGCCGCAAGACGACGGGCATCAGCCGCCGCCTGTTCCGGCCGAACCTGCAATCGGTGAACATTCAGGAAGGGGACGCGGCGAAGAAGGTCCGGGTCTGCACGCAGTGCCTGCGCAGCGGCAAAGTGACCAAGAAAGTCGTCCGCGCCCCGTTCTCGCTGCCGGCGGAAGCGAATTGACACTCACTCGGGAAGACGCCGCGAAAGTGGCCCGTTTGGCCCGGCTGCAACTGGGCGATAACGAGTTAGACGCATTGACTGGCCAATTAGGCCGTCTTCTGGATTACGTCGCCATTCTGGACGAACTCGACGTCACGAACGTCGAGCCAATGGTGCATGCCATCGAACTTTCCAACGTGCTGCGGCCGGATGAAGTGAAACCGTCGCTGCCGCGCCCCGATGCGCTCGCCAACGCTCCAAAGACCGACGGCAAGTATTTCCTGGTGCCGGCGATCATCGAGGGATAGTGGATCGCGCGTCGGGCGGCTTCTCACTGTTTGCTATCCGCGTTCTCAGCCCCGCTTCACCCCACGCCATCACCACGTCGTGGTTCCAGGCGAACACCGGCCGCGCGAGTGGGCTGAGCCAGCGCATCCACGGTTTCGTCGTGGCGACTTCCCAGAGATATTCCACCCGTGTGACGTTTTCGGCGTGATGGAGCATCCAGCAACCGCGGCCTTCGAGTTCGCCCGTCGCGCGGCCTTCGATCAACGAATGCTCTTCGATGCGGACCGTTTCCATCGCGAATGACAAACGGTACGGCAATCGGCTCTTCCAGGTGTAGTGCCGCACCGCACCGACGCCGAGCCCCGTCCCCGGTTTTACGAGCGTCACGGTTTCGACGCCGGGCCACCAGACGGGCCATTCTTCCGGCGTCATCAGTTCCCGCCAGACCCGCTCAAGCGACGCGGCAAACGCCCATCGCGTAACAAACCGGTAATCGGAAGAACTCGCCATGCTCCGCATGGTAGCGAGGAGCGCGGAGGGGAGATAGCGGATCGGGCGATCGCTACGATTCGTCGCCCAATCGCTCGCGGAGCGCGTCGCGCTCGGAGCGCGTGGCTTCCAGGTCGAACATCAGGTACTTGATGTCGAGCCGCAATTGCGACAGGGCTTCCTGCACGAGGGAGAGTATCCGGCGGCGGCGGCGAATCGCTTCGACCACGCGTTCGTAAGCGACGAGCAGTTCCTCGCGCCGCGGCCCAGTGACGGCGGACACTTCCCGGCCCAGGTCCAAAAGTTCCTGGGGCATTTCGTCTTCAGCATCGGGAATGCGTGGGTCAAGCATCGGGGGCTAGCGGATAGCGTACGGAGTCACGCAAGCGAACAGATACAGATTGTGTGCCGCGCCACATCACTCCGACAACTCGTCTTGCAATTCTTTTCACTGCAATATGTTACGGTCAACGACTCGTCAAAGTTCCTCAGACAGCGTGTGGCAACTTCGCCTCAACCTCCTCTAGCCGAGTTTCTCGAAGTCCGTTACATTCCCCGACTTAACGCGTGGCGACCGGCTTGCGGCACGTTGCGGGATGGCAACAGGCGCGGTGATTCGGGTTCCCGTCTCACGCTGTGCGCGAACTCACTTTTTGGATTCGGGACGACCGCGTTTAGCGATTGTGCGGGCACGGATGGTTCACGCAATTCGATCATCGCCGACTTCGCGCCTCTCCTGGCTGGCGGCGCTGGGTTTCGTCTTGCTACCGCTGCCTGCTTTCGCCGAGTCCTACTCCGAGCACTTCCACGGCCCGAACCCCTCATGGAAGGTGCGCACGACGGAACATGTCAAAGTCCTCACGCATCGCCGCTCGCCCAATCACGGCACTGAGGGCGCGGGGGAATACGTCTCGGTCGAAACGAACCGCAAGGACCAGTCGATCAACATCGAGCACGTGCTGCCGAAAGCGCGCGTCCTCAACGAGTTGGAAGTCGGCTTGTGGGTCAAGTCCGAAACGCCCGGCGTGAAGATCAAGCTGCGCGTCGTGCTGCCGGAGTACAAGGACCCCAACGGCAAGATGATCGCGTTGCTCATTCCCGGCGACGTCGTCGAGGATGCCGGCGAGTGGCAAAGGCTCACCTGCCGCACCGACGACAAGCTCGTGCAGGCGCGGCTGGTGTCGCTACGGAAAAAGCTCGACCAGGCCGTATCTCCCAAGCAAATGGTAGTCGATCGCGTTGTGCTTTCGTGGCCGCTCTCGCCGGGCGTGAACGAGATCGCCGTCGATGAGCTGACGTTCGGCCCGCTGGTCGACGTGGACGAGTCCGCCGTCATGCAAACGGGCCACGAGGCGGAACCGGCCGAGGAATCCCCCATCGGGTTTCGTCTGGGCCGCCTGGAGATCGAAGGCAATCCATTCTTCCCTGTGATTGCGCCGTATCACGGCGAGCCGCTGAAGCAACTCGCCGCGGACGGTTTCAACGTCGTCTATCTGCCTGATCACACCGACCAGGCGCTGCTCCGCTCGGCGCGGGAAGCAGGGTTGTGGGTCACGGCGCCGCCGCCCGCGGTTGTGGCGAGCGGCGACGAAGTCCGCGACGCGGGCCTGTTGCCGTTCACGGCGAAAACGCGGCCGATCGCCTTCTGGATGCTGGGAACGCGCGTATCGCCGCAGTCCCAGACGCGGCTCGTGAATTGGGTGGATCAGATCCAGGAAGCGGACCAGAGCCTCCGCCGGCCGATCGCCGCGGACGTCAGCGGCGACGAGACGTTCTTCTCGCGCGAGGTCGATCTGCTGGGAATCAGCCGGCACACGGTGGGAGGTTCATTGTCGCTACGCGAATATCGCAACTGGCTGCAACAGCGGCGCGCGCTGGCCGTGCCCGGCAGCTGGTGCTGGACCTGGATTCAAGTGGCGCCATCGCCGGCGATTGCGGAGGTATGGGACCAAAATCAGATTCCACTGCAGCTCGAACCGGAACAGATTCGGCTGCAAGCCTATGCGGCGCTCGCGGCCGGGATGCGCGGCATCGGTTTCTGGACGCCGCGCGCCTTGAGCGAGGAGTCGCCTGCCGACCGTGAAACGCTGCTCGCGTTGCGCCAGATCAACTGGGAATTGCGGCTGATGGAACCGTGGTTGGCAACTGCGAACGCTGTCTCGAAGATTCCGGTCACTGTCGAGATGACCGCGAAGCAAAAAGGCCCGTACCGGTTTCAGTTGCGGGACTATGGCTTCCAAGGCTGGAAGCGCCGGCTGGGACAGCCTGGTGAAGCGGGGGAAAACTCGACTGACCCGGAACTCTCCGCTGCGGTGCTCCGCACTGACTACGGCACAATGCTGCTGCCGATGTGGCTCGACGAGTATGCCCAATTCGTGCCGGGACAGCTCGCGGCGAACAAGTTGTCGCTCGTGGTGCCAGGCATCGACGAAACGGCGAGCGCCTGGGAAATCACGACGACCGGCATTCACAACCTCCCCCGCGAACGAGTCAGCGGCGGCGTGAAGGTGACGCTCAAGAACTTCGACCAGACGGCGTGTATTCTGCTCACGTCTCGGCAGGATTTGATCGAGCAGGTGAAACAGCGCGTCGCCGCGATCGAAGAACGGAGCGCCCGCACCAGTCTCACGCTGGCCGAGCTCAAACTCGAACGGGTCCGGGCCATCGATCAGCAGTTGGGAGAGTTCGGCTTGCGGCAAACGGAGGGCCCGCGGTATCTGGGTCTGGCGTGGCAGATGTATCAGGAGGCGCGGGCGGCGCTGGGCCAGCAAGACTGGCAGACCGTCCGCGTGCGCAGCGAGCAAGCCATGCAGATGGCTCGCATGTTGCAGCGCGAGCATTGGGAATCGGCCGTCGAACATCTTTCGTCGCCGGTCGCCAGTCCGTACAGCATCAGTTTTTCGTCGCTGCCGGCCCAAGCGCGCATGGCGTTGCAATTGACGCACGATCCGCAAACGTCGCGGAACCTCGTTCCCAGTGGAAACTTCGACGACGAGACCGTGCCGCTTCCCACGGTCGGTTGGAAACATGCCCAACAGACGCCCGACACGATTCGTGCACAGGCCGATCTCAATCCCGATCCGCATCGCGGGAAGTTCTGCCTGCGCCTGCTCGCCCGCACGAATGCGCCGGAGCAACCTGTGCCGACCGGCAAGGAATTCGTCAGCATCAGCACGCCGCCGGTCACCGTGTATGCCGGTCATGCCGTGCGGATCAGCGGATGGATCAAGATTTCTACCGATCTCGCTGCGGCGTCGGACGGCCTGATGATCTACGACAGCTTGCAAGGCCGCGGCCTCGCGCTGCGATTTCATCAGGCGTGCGGCTGGCAGCGTTTCGAGTTCGTGCGGGAAGCGGTCGAAAGCCAGGACGTGACCGTGACGATGGCGCTGACGGGCCTGGGCGAGGTCAACATCGACGATCTCGAAGTCACGGTGCACCCGTTGACGAAGATCCAACAGACGGCCGGCCAGGAAGTTCCGGTCAAACCCCGCGCCGCCGCGACCCCCACGCGCTGGACCGACTTGGGCCGTAGTCGAAGCTCCAAAGCTCCAAATTCCAAATCTCAAATTCCAAGCAAGCTCCAAGTTCCAACTCTCAAATCCCAAGGGCCGAACTGACTCTTGGAACTTTGGAATTTGGAACTTGTTTGGATTTGGAGCTTGGAACTTTTCTCCTCGGCAATTTCTGCCGGTGATCGTCGTCGTTGCCATCCGCCTGCCAGGCACGATCCGCTTGTGCGCTGTGGACGAAGTATTCGTCTCGCGTAGGGTTTGCGGCAAATCCGGCAATTGACTTCAAGCCGGAATCTCCTCCCGTTCGATAATGAAGAAGACTGCAAGGACCGCGGTCCGGACACAAACGCTGCTCGGCGATGTGACCGGCAGCTGGCAGGGAGGATGAACATGCGGCCGCAACTGCGATTGTTTACCGGCGACGAAGATACGCTCACGTTTCCCGCGGGACATGTCCGCATGCGCCTGGGCGACGTCTCGCAGATTCTCGCCGACGCCACGCGCTGGAATCGCACCTGGCTGAACGATTTCCAGGACGACGAGATCGAAGTCTCGCAGGACTTGTACGAAGTTCTGTCCGCGTATCTGGAAATGCGGCCCGGCGCCTAAGCCGCGCGGGACAGGATGCTCACAGGTGTCCGCGACAACCGCCACTGAACGCTGGCCATCGGTTCGTCTCGGCGTTGCCGCTTTCGGCGTAATTTGCCTGGTCGCGGTTTCGATTCCCTACGTCATGCTCGGAACCGCGGCATGGCGTGAAGACGATGTGTTGCGGAAACTCGTCGTCCGCTTCTTTCAGGATGTCGCCGCCGGCCGCCGCGATGCCGCGTTGAACGCTCTCTCCGACGACTATCGTGCGTCGTTGTCAGGCGGAGCCCTCGCAGACGCCTGGTCTACGGATGAGAGTATGGATATCCGCGTCCTCTCGGTCGCACAGCAAACCGATCGGGCCGAACTCCAGGTTTCGGTCGGCAAGAGCGGATTCTCGATCAAGCCGCGCGTGACGTTGCGGCGCTCCCGCCGCGGCGAGTGGAAGATTACCGCCATCGACGACATCGCGGTCGATCCCCGCTGGGTGCGCCAACAGGAACGCGACTCCGGCGAACACCTCGCCGATGAGTTTGCCGAGAAACTGCACATCGCCGCTCCCGGCGACGCCGCGAATCCGTGATTGCGGTACAATTCGATCGCCGTGCCACAAGAGATTGGCGGCACGCCTCGATCTGACTTCTCCGGGCTTTGAACCGTGTCTCCGATCTCGCCCCTAACATCACACGCCATTGCCATCTGGCGGGCCGGAGTGGAAGCCGTCGACTCCGAGCGGCTCACGGCGGCACAGATTCAGAGGTCTGGCGATCGACTGGTCATCGCTGGCGAAGCGCTCGAGTTGTCCAAAGTTCGCCGGATTCTCGTCATCGGCGGCGGTAAGGCCGGCGCGGGGATGGCGGCAGGCGTGGAAGCCGCGCTCGGCCCAGATTTGGTCGACGCGAAAGTTGACGGCTGGATCAACGTCCCCGCCGATTGCGTCCGACCTTTGCGGCGGATTCGCACGCATGCCGCGCGGCCCGCGTCCGTCAACGAGCCGACGGCCGACGGCGTGTTCGGCGTCGATCAGATTCTCGAGCGCGTGCGGCACTTGCAGAATGACGACGTCTGCTTGGTTCTCCTATCCGGCGGCGGCAGCGCGTTGTTGCCGGCGCCGATCGACGGCGTCTCGCTCGCCGACAAGCTCGCGGTGACGCGCCGGCTTTCGCAAGGGGGCGCGACAATCGCCGAGCTGAACGCCGTGCGGACGAAACTCTCCCGCATCAAAGGGGGCGGTCTGCTCCGCGCGATTCCCGCCGGGCGCGTCTTCGTGCTGATCATCTCCGACGTGATCGGTGATCCGCTCGACGTGATCGCGTCCGGCCCAACGATTCCCGCTTCGGGAACGCTCGATGCCGCCGAAGTCCTGCGGCGTTTCGTTCCGCAGCGGAGCAACTTGCCGGAGAGCATTTGGCAGGCCGTGGAATCGCCGAATGCCTTGAGTACTGTGCAAGTCTCGGCAAAGCATCAGGTCATCGGCAACAACCGAACGGCATTGGACGCCGCCGCGAAGAAAGCGAAAGAACTCGGGTTCGCGATCCGCGATCTGGGCTCGAATCACGCGGGGATCGCGTGCGAAGTCGGACGCGAATTCGCCGAGGCGTGTCTGGCGGAACGCACGCAGTCCGAGTCGCCCGTCTGCGTGCTGAGCGGTGGCGAACCGGTCGTGAAACTCGCGGCGACCGACATGCCGCGCAAAGGAGGCCGCAATCAGGAACTGGTTCTCGCGGCGGTCGTTCGCCTCTGGAACGAAGATCTGTCGCGGCTGGCGATCTTGTCAGGCGGCACCGACGGCGAAGACGGCCCGACCGATGCCGCCGGGGCGTGGTTCGATGCGGATGTTCGGCGGCGGGCAACGGAACTCGGGCTGAATCCTCAGGACTTCCTGGCGATCAACAATGCCTATCCGTTTTTCGCTCAAACCGACGGCCTGTTGCTCACCGGCCCGACGCACACCAATGTGATGGATGTCCGCGTCGGTTTGATCGCCGGTCGTTGACTGCGCGTTAGACCGCGAGCGCTTCGCCGGCGCCGACGATTTGCAACGCCGGCTCTTCGCCGAGATCGATGATCTCCGCGTCGGCATCCCAACTGTCGCCGAGAACTTCCACCACGGGGCGATCGTACTGTTCGCGGTTCGCGCGGCTGACGCGCGCCGACCGTCCGTCGCTCAGCGTCACCACGGACCCCACCGGGAACAGCGACACCGCGTGCAACAACGCCCGCACGACGGTCGCGTCGAACAGACCGGCCCGCGTGGCGTGCAGCAGTTTTTCGATGGCGGCATACGGCGACAAACCGGAACGGCCGTTGCGCGGCGAGACCATCGCCAGGTACGTGTCCGCCACGGCGCCGATTCGCGCGAACATGTGAATCTGCGGATGCTGCCGCTTGCGGGGATAGCCCGATCCGTTCAGCCGCTCGTGAATCTGATACGCCGTCGCCTTCGCGGCATACGGAATGTCGTTTCGTTGGTTGAGCGCATTGGCGATGTGCAGCGGATGCTTCAGCACTTCGTAGCGGTCCGCCGGACTCAATGGCCCCTGGTGTTTCAGAATGTGCTGCGGCACCAGCATCATGCCGGCGTCGTGCAGCAGGCAGCCGGTGCTCAGTTCGAGCAACTCTTCGCGGCTGAGCCCCATGATTGTGCCGATCGACACCGCCAGCATCGACGTCTGCAAGCTGTGGCGGCTGGGATAGCCCTCCGTCACCGGCTTGATCCCCAGCGACACGTAGAGATCGGGATCCTGCACGAGCTGTTCGATCTGCTGCTCAGCGACGCGGGTGACGACAGCGGAGTTGATCTTGCGATCGTAGGCAAATTCGGCGAAGACGTTTTTCGTCGTCGTCAACGAAGCGTCATATGACCGCTCGAACTCGCGCAACACAGACAGATCGCGCTCGAGTTCGACGGGGCGTTCGATCTCGCGCAGCAGCGAGGCGGAATTTTCTTTCCAGGTGGGAGGCAAGCCGACAGACGCGCGGGGCTTGCGTTCGCGCGCCGGGAGCGGCACCGTGCGGAAGCCGGACATCGGCACGGCTCCGGGCCGGCCCGTCACGCGTTCCAGTTCTTCGTGGTGCACAAAGACCTGCGAGACCCCGCGCCGCTTCAGCAGTTCCACCTGCCCAAGCGACAGCATGACGCCCGCGGCGAGCAGCAATTGCGGACGATCCGATCGGCCATCATAAATCGGCGCGCGGAGCTGTGTTCCCACGCGCAACTGCGCTAACCGAACTTTGATATAGCCTGCCAGCATCGCCGCCGACTCCCCGCCGCCGTTCGCGCTCTTGCGTCGACCGGCGATCAACTCGGCCAGTCTGCGGCAAGTCTAGGTCATGCGGAGTACGAGTCAATTTGTGGACGCAAGTCGTTTGACGGCAGCCGGTTTTGGGGGAAATCGCCGTCGCATTTCGCGAACCTTGACGCCGCCGGGAGCATCTGTCATTCTCTGATGCAGAAACGAGCTGGCGCCCGAGCGCCGGCTCGATTTCGCGTCGGTCAGGTAGCTCAGATGGTAGAGCACAGGACTGAAAATCCTGGTGTCGGCGGTTCGATCCCGCCCCTGACCACTCCCGCAGCAAAAACAAAGAAGCCCGGCCTCCTCGCAGAGCAGGCCGGGCTTCGGCGTTCATCAGGGTGCATCCGACGTGGCGGCACGTCCCGCCGGGCGGTCTGGTACGAATCCTTCCCAGACTGCAAACTCACACGCGGAAAACGTGCGCCACGGAAATCGTCAGGTCCCCGGTTTCACGGCGACTTTGAGCGTGGACGGGGCGGCGACCGCTTTCGGCACCGTCACGTGCAACACGCCGTTCTTGTAGGTCGCCTGCGTCCCTTCGCGGTGGACTTCGGCCGGCAGCGGAATCACGCGTTCGAACATTCCGAACGTCCGCTCGACGCGATGGAAGTTGTGCTGCTTCTCGTCACGTTCGTCCTTCTTCTCGCCGCGAATTCGCAAACCATCGCCCGTGAACTCGACTTCGATGTCTTCCTCCTTCAGGCCGGGCATTTCGACCGACACCACGAACTCCTGGTCCGTCTCCGAGAGATCGACCTTGGGCGTCATGAATCCGGTTTCGCCGCCGGCGAATTTGAGGGGGCTGTCCTCAAAAAAGCCTTCCAATAGATGGTTGATGTCCCGCTGCAACAGCGAGAACGGGTCGTGGCCGCGGTGCACGGCCGGAGTTTGCGGCGTCCAACGCCACGGCGTCAAACTGGTCAGTCGCATGATGGGTCTCCTTTCTCGTGTTCCGTTCGTGTGATCAAAAGTCATCGCGGGTCGGGACGACGTCCCGAATCAGCCCGCGATGACTCGGACCTTGTGCGGCAATGCGTTTTTCGATTTCGGCAGACGCACCGTCAGCACCCCCTTGGCAACCGACGCTTCGATGCCCTGCGGATCGACGGCGTCGGACAATTTGAACGTTCGCCGGTAACAGCCGTCGGTGAATTCCGAATAGGCCAGCTTCGCCCCCTCCGGTTGGGGAGCCGTCATCTGGGCCGTGAGCGTCAAGACGCCGTGGTCGACGGTCACTTCCGTTGATTGATCGTCTGCGCCGGGAATCTCGGCGATGAGCTGGAAATCGTGCTCGTTCTCGTACAGCCGGACGGGCGGCACGTAGACCGCTTGCCCGTGACTTGGCGTGGATTGGGACTCACATTCGCGATTCTTGCAATGCATTGGACAGCTCCTTTAGGAACAATGTGGTCGAAATTGGCAGATATGGGACAATAAAGCAGGGGCTGTGCCAATTGCGAAATTACCAATGATCCATCGGCGACATTTTGATTTAACCTATTATTTTAAATGGTTTTGTGGGTACGTAGTGTTGCATGATGCCATAACGGCATCTTTATAGAATTGCGTCAAAGTGGCATCAAACTCGTTTGAGAATCACTTCAAAAACTCCGATTTGCCATATTGGCATAACGCGAGCATGCGATGAATGGTGAATTTGGGAAGTGAAGTGGCGACGCGACGGCTTTGCCCAAGAGCGAGCCCGCTGCGCACCGATGTAATCGAGGACTTACCCCTCGACGGACCGAGGGGCTGCGCTTCCTGGGCCTGGAACTTTTGCCAGGCGCATCCGGCCATTTTCAGTTCGCAGGCTCGCGTTTCATGGATGAACGTCGGCGACGACGGATTGTGGTCAACAGCGAGTCGGGCAAGGATGCGGCCGCCGCGCGCGAGGTGCAGTCGTTGCCGGCTTGCGTCCCCGCGGAACTGTGCGCGGCGTCCCCATGGATTCCGTTCTCCCGCTGGAAGCTGTGGACGCTGACGGGCCTGTTGCTCGCCGGGCTGACCGCCGTACTCGTGACGATGCATCACGCGCCGTCGTTCCGGCCCGAACTCGCGCCGGCGCTCGACCCTCTCTTTCGCGGCGAACAGCCGAAATTCGTCACCTATCTCGAAACCGTTTTTTGGGTTCTTTCCGGCCAATTGGCGCTGCTGATCGGCTGGCATCGTTCGCATAGCCGGCTCGATTTCCGCGGACGCTACCGTGTCTGGCCGTGGGCCGCCGCGGTGATGTTCTTTTGCAGTCTGTGCGCGGCGACCAATCTGCACATCGGACTGGGGGCCGTAATTGAGGAACTCGGCTTCGTCGAACAGTTTCGGACCCGCATCGGCTGGCGGGTCCCCGCCCTATGTTTGATGCTGCCGCTGTGGATGCTCGTGGACCGCGACGTCCGCCGTTCGCGCTCGTCGGTGGCCATGGTCCGGATCGCCTTTTTGACCTTGTTGTTTGGCACGTGCGCCGGGCTGTACCGGCCGGCGACGGTGGAGCCAGCAATCTGGAGCGTCGCGGAACTCGCCGGCGGCCTCTTCGGCTCGGCGCTGCTGATGGTGTCGCTGTGGGTGCAGGGTTGGTACGTGGCGTACGTCACGCCCGATCCGCCGGTGGCGACGCCGTGGCGGTGGCCGAAGCTGAGCTTCGGACTCTTCGCGTTCCTCGGGTGGATGTTAGGCCTGGTGTTCGGTCTGTTCAAACGCCGCAGCGCTCCTGCGCCGAAACGTAAAAAGAAGGCGGAGGAGTCTGGAACCGCCCCGAAGCGCAAGCGGCAGACGAAGCGCCCCACGCGCCGCAAGAAAGTCGTCGAAGAGGAAGAAGCCGCCGAGGAGGAAGAAGAGGAAACGGAAGCCGACTCTGAAGAGGAAGAGGAATCAGAAGAAGAGGCGTATGAAGAGGAAGAAGAGGATACGCCACCGGCCCGCGTGACGGCTCCCTCAGCGAAGTCGCAACCCGCCGCGAAATCCAACAGCGGCTGGAACTCCAAGTCGGACGATGAGGAAGATGAAGACGAGGACGCCGAGGACGGTGGCGGCACGCAATGGCGTATCGATGGCCCGCCGGCCGAACAACTCAAGGGCCTCAGCAAGCGCCAACGCCGCGCACTGATCAAACAGCACCGCGATCAACAGCGTCAACGCTGACAACCGGTGTCGACGTTGAGCAGAATCCCCGAGCGCCGCTCAATACACCTGCGGCACATATTTGTACGGGTACGGCGGCGGCTCGTATCCCTCCGCCTTTTGGCGTTTGGGAAGTTTGATCTTCTCTCGCGGCGCGTCCTTGTAGGGAACCTGTGCCAGCAAATGCGTGATGAGATTCAGCCGGGCACGTTTCTTGTCGTCGGACGTCACGACATACCACGGCGCCCACTCGGTGTCCGTGGCGGCGAACATTTCGTCCCGGGCGCGCGAGTAATCAAACCACCGCGAATACGACTTCAAATCCATCGGCGACAGCTTCCAGATTTTCCGCCCATCGTGAATGCGTGACTCCAACCGCCGCGTCTGCTCTTCTGGACTGACCTCCAGCCAATATTTGAGCAGGATCACGCCCGATTCCACGATGGCCCGTTCGACGAGAGGTACAGCCCGCAGGAAACGTTGCGCCTGCTCTTCGGTGCAGAATTCCATCACCCGTTCGACGCCGGCGCGGTTGTACCAACTGCGGTCGAACAGCACGACTTCGCCCGCGGCCGGCAGATGCGGCACGTAGCGCTGAATATACATCTGCGACTTTTCCCGTTCCGTCGGTGCGGGCAAGGCGATGACGCGGAACACCCGCGTGCTGACCCGTTCGGTGATGGCCTTGATGACCCCCCCCTTGCCGGCGCCGTCCCGTCCCTCAAAGACGACGCAGACTTTCAATCCCTTGTGGCGCACCCACTCCTGCAAGCGGACGAGTTCGACGTGAAGCTTCTTCAGCGTCTCCTCGTACTCTTTGCCTTTCAGCTTTTCAGAATTGGGTGTCGCTGCTGACGCGTCTTCGGTTTTGTGGCTCATGGTGCATAGCGTCCTTTACGCGGGCCGAGGGGATTGGTTGACAGCCACCGTATGCAGACTTAGGATTCCTGCTAGCTCACATCCCATTCATCCTGCCGGGCTAGACGCGATTGTAACATGAATCGTTGCGTGTTCTCCAATTCCGCGCGGCGACATCTCTCAGCGACCGAAATCAGCCGCTGCCTCCTTTTGTACCTCGCGCCCTGCACAATTTTCGGCTGCGCAAAACCGCCGGAACGGCCGGCTCCCGCGCCGCCGCGCGTGACGGTGCAACAACCCGTCGAACGGGAGATCATCGACTACAACGAGTACAACGGCTGGACCGACGCGTCGAAGACGGTGGAAATCCGCTCGCGGGTGCGCGGCCACATCAAAGAAGTCGCCTTCACCGACGGCCAGCTGGTCGAGAAGGACCAGTTGCTGTTCCAGCTCGATCCCGATCCGTTCGAAGCGGAATTCCAGGCGGCGCTGAAGGAAGTGGACGTCGATCAGGCGAATCTCGAGTTCGCCGTCGCGGAGGAAGAACGCGACCGGGAACTGTTCGAAAAGAAAGTCACGACGAAGGCTGAACTGCAGAAGAAAGTCGCCACGCGGAAATCGTGGGAGGCCCAGATCCAGGCAGCGAAAGAGGCGGTCAAACGCCGCCAGTTGGATCTGGACTACGCCCGCATCACGGCGCCGATCGCTGGAAAGATCAGCCGGGCGCAGCTGGTCGTCGGCAACCTGGTGAATGCAGGAGGTAGCGACCCGCTGCTCACGACGATCGTCGCGATCAACCCAATGTATGTCTACTTCTTCGTCGATGAACGAGCGCTATTGGAATATCGCGGCGCCCGCAGCGAGGTCAATCAGCGGACGCACGCCAAGCCACTCAAGGATTCCCAAATCCCGTTCGATTTCGCGCTCGAGACCGATCAAGGATTTCCGAATCACGGTATGCTCGACTTCGCCGATAACCGCATCAACCCGCAGACGGGAACGATCGAAATCCGCGGCACGGTCGACAATCCCGAGGCGAAATATCTACCGGGCAGCCGGGTCCGCGTCCGCATTCCCATGAGCGACCCGTATGCCGCCCTGCTCATTCCGGATACGGCGATCCTCAGCGATCAGGATCAGCGCTATGTGCTCTCTTTGAACGATCAGAACGTCGTCATCCGCCGCAACGTCCGCCTGGGACGCCTGCAGGACGACGGCTTGCGCGTCATTCTGCCCAGCACAGCGGACGGCGAAGGCATTACGAAATCGGACTGGGTGATCGTGCTCGGCCTGCAACGGGCGCGGGTCAACTACCCCGCCGAACCGATGGACGCCGACGGGAAAGCGATTGAACGAAAATAAGCTCGAGAAGACGGCTTAAAGCTAAGCAATGCAGAGGACTATCCGCAGATTTCGCAGATGGACGCAGATTCAGACAGACGAAAAGGTGGCCTCAAAAAAGCACAACGCCTGCGGTCAAATTCAGCGTCAGTATTAGCCTGTTAGTCCTGTGGTCTTTAATCTGCGGAGATCTGCGAAATCTGCGGATCACGTCCTGATTGATGCGCACCGAATTCCCTTAAACCTGCTAAACCCACCAGTCGCTCCTCATGCTTGCCCGCTTCTTCGTCGATCGGCCGATCTTCGCCACTGTGCTTTCGGTGGTGATCGTGCTCATCGGCGCGGTGGCAGCGATGCAGCTCCCGATCGCGCAGTATCCGGAAGTCGCACCGCCGGTTGTGCAGGTCACGGCGAGCTATCCCGGCGCAAACGCCGTCACCGTCGCCGAAACCGTCGCCACGCCGATCGAACTGGAAGTCAACGGCGTTGAGCGCATGCTCTACATGGCGTCGAAGTGCACCAACGACGGCCAGATGATGCTCGACGTGACGTTCGAGCTCGGCACCAACCTCGACATGGCCCAGGTACTAGTGCAGAACCGCGTCAGCGTCGCGCAGGCCAAGCTGCCGGAAGAAGTCAAAAAAATCGGCGTCACCACGAAGAAGAAATCGCCGAGTATCCTGCTCTGCGTGAATCTGATTTCGCCCGACCGCCGCTACGACCAGCTCTACCTCAGCAATTTCGCCTCGCTGAACATCAAGGACGACCTGGCCCGCATCAAGGGGGTCGGCGACGTGGCGTTCCTCGGCCCGCGCGATTACAGCATGCGGGTCTGGCTCGACCCGAACAAGCTGGCGACCCGGGACCTGACGGCGAGCGACGTGCTGGCGGCGATCAGCGAGCAGAACATTCAGGTCGCCGCGGGCCGGCTGGGCCAGCCGCCGGTGCCGCAATCGATGCCGGTCTCGTTCGACTTGCCGATCAATACCCAAGGCCGGCTCGCCACCGAAGAGCAGTTCGCAGGCATCATTCTGAAGAGCGGCAAGAAAGGGGATCTCGTCTATCTCCGCGACGTCGTCCGCGATCCGGCCGTCGACGACCTGGGCCGCGTCGTCGGCAAGGGGGTCGAACTAGGCGCGAAGAATTACGACGTCAACAGCTATCTCGACGGCCAGCCGAGCATCACGCTCGCCGTGTTCCAGTTGCCCGGCTCCAACGCGCTGCAGACGGCCCAGGCGATCCGCCACAAACTCGAAGAACTCAAGTCGAAGTTCCCCGAAGGCGTGGAATACCGCATCGAATACGACACGACGGTGTTCGTCGAGGAGTCGGTCAACAGCGTCTATCACACGCTGATCGAGGCATTCATCCTCGTGTTCATCGTAGTCATCGTCTTCCTGCAGGACTGGCGGGCGACGATTCTGCCGATGATCGACGTGCCGGTCTCGCTGGTCGGCACGTTCTTTGTGATGGCGCTGATGGGTTTCTCGCTGAACAACCTGTCGATGTTCGGCCTCGTGCTGGCGATCGGCATCGTCGTCGACGACGCCATCGTCGTGGTCGAAAACATCGAGCGGTGGATGTCGAAGGGAATCGCGCCGCGCGAAGCCGTCATCCAGGCGATGGAGGAAATCACCGGCCCGGTGATCGCCATCACGCTCGTCTTGAGCTCGGTCTTCATTCCGACGGCGTTCATCGCCGGCATCACCGGGCAGTTTTACAAGCAATTCGCGCTGACCATCGCCACGGCGACGATTATTTCCGCCATCAACGCCATGACGATGGCCCCGGCCCGCGCGCTGGCGCTGATCAAACCCCACACGCCGGGCGAGCATAGCGACCGCGAAGCCTTGCCGCGGTGGGGCGTGATGCTGATCGCCGGGTATCTCGCTTACCGTTTTCTCGGTCCGCTGTTCGGCGTCGGTCCGGCCGGACACGGGCACGGGCACGAAGCCGTCGAGCACGAGCTATCGACCACGATTCTTTGGGGTTATCGCGCCGCGTTGTTCATCGCGGGGTGCATCGTCGGCCGCTTGGCGTACGGGATCGTGAACCGGACGCTGCTCGCGTTGTTCAACGGCTTCAACAAAGTCTTCGACTGGTTGACGGCCGGCTACGGCCTCGCGGTCCGCGGCCTGTTGCGGATTTCGTTCTTGATGCTCGTCGTCTACGCCGCTTTGCTCGGGCTGACGTATTACAGCCTCATCACCGTGCCGCAGGGGTTCATCCCTGAGCAAGACAAAGGCTACCTCATCGTCAACGTGCAGTTGCCGGACGGAGCGAGCCTGGAACGGACCGACGACCTCATCCGGCGGATGAGCGAGACGGCCCGAGCGGTGGATGGAGTCGCTCACACCATCGACTTGTCGGGCTACTCGACGATTCTCAGTACGAACCTGAGCAACGCCGGGGGCATGTTCGTGATTCTCGACCCGTTCGAAGAGCGAGCCGGCCAAGCCGCCGTGTCGGCCCGCGCCGTCGCACAGAAACTGCGGCAGGAATTCGGTCAGTTCCAGGACGCGCAGATCGCCGTGTTCGGCGCGCCGCCGGTGGACGGCCTCGGCAACACGGGCGGCTTCAAACTGCAAGTCGAAGACCGCCGCGGCGCTGGCCTGCGGGCCTTGCAGGGCGCGGTGCAGAACCTGCGCGAGGAAGGTTCGAAAGATCCGCGGCTCGTCGGGCTGTATTCCACGTTTAGCGTCTCGCAGCCGCAGGTCTACATCGACCTCGACCGCGAAAAAGCCAAGGCGATGGGCGTGCCGCTCCAGGAAATCTATCTCGCGCTGCAGGCGTATCTCGGCGCGGCGTATGTCAACGATTTCAGTTTCCAGAACCGCAGTTGGCAGGTGAACGTGCAGGCCGATCCCCGCTTCCGCATGCACATCGAAGACATCGGCCGCTTGCAGGTGCGGACGCTCCAGGGCGAACGCGTCCCCTTGAGCACGCTGATCGACGTCCGCCAGACGAGCGGCCCGGCCATCGTCAACCGCTACAAGCTGTATCCCTCGGCGGAGATCACCGGCAACCCCGCACCGGGAACCAGCACGGGGCAAGCGGTCCAGATTATGGATTCCCTCGCCGAGCAATCGCTCCCCGCGACGATGGGGATCGAATGGACTGAGCTGACCTACCAGCAGATTCTCGCCAGCCAGGACCTGTTGACGAAGCTGATCTTCCCGCTCGCCGTGACGTTCGTGTTCCTGGTGCTCGCCGCCCAGTACGAGAGCTGGTCGCTGCCGATGGCCATCATTCTCATCGTGCCGATGTGCATCCTCGCCGCGATGATCGGCGTGGTGCTGGCCAAACTCGACAACAACATCTTCGTGCAGATCGGCCTGGTGGTACTCGTCGGCCTGGCGGCGAAAAACGCGATCCTCATCGTCGAGTACGCCAAGCAGTTGCAGGAAGAAGGCCAGCCGTTGTTCGAGGCGACGGTGGAATCGTGCCGGCTGCGCTTGCGGCCGATTTTGATGACGTCGTTCGCATTCATCCTGGGCGTGGTGCCGCTCGTCCGCGCGACGGGCGCCGGTTGGGAAATGCGATCGACGTTGGGCATCGCCGTCTTCAGCGGCATGCTCGGCGTGACGGTCTTCGGCATCCTCTTCACGCCGGTGTTCTTCTACGTCATCCGCGGCTGGACGACGCCGAACGCTGAAGCGCCGAAAGAATCGATTAGCGACGCTTCGTAGAAGCGTGATAAATAGCAGATGGCTCCTTCAAAAACACATAGATTGTGGCTTTGGATTCTGATGGCTCTGGTCGGTGCCGTCATCAGCTATGTTGCTTCTTTCTTCGCGATTCGCCAAAGAGGGTCTATACTTGGCGGTGATCTGCAAGGGGATT